>DATMNJ010000105.1:0-5011 GCA_035569175.1 Thermoanaerobaculia bacterium
CCGGCCGCGTGGCCGCCCATGCCGTCGGCCACCACGAAAAACCCCTCGGTGGCGTCGAGCGCGTACGCGTCCTCGTTGTGCTTGCGCTTCTTCCCGACGTCGGTCAGGCCGAACGCATCGATCCGGGCCATGCCGCCGTTACCCTCGGCCCGCCCGCTGCACGCGGATTTCTTCGAGAGCCTTGCGGGCATCGCCCGCCGCGGGATCCCAGCGGATGGCTTCCTGGTACGCCTTCTCCGCCTTGAGGAGGAGGCCCGCCTGCCGGAAGATCGATCCCGCGTCCTTGAGCACCGCGCCGTTGTGCGGCTCGATCGCGAGGGCCGTTTCGATTGCCTTGACGGCCGTGCGCACGTCGCCGGCCCTGGCCGAGGCGAGACCCAGGTAGTGCTGCGCCTTGACGTCGCGGGGGTTGCGGCCGACGGCGAGCTGGAAGTTGCCGGCCGCTTCCGCGAACTTGCGGTCCTTGAAGGCGGCGATGCCCTGCCCGAGGTAATTCTGCGCGACCGGATCCCCGTCGCCGGCCATCCCCGCCGCGGCGGCGAGGTCGAAGTCGTAGGATTTGCGTTTCTCGGGGTTCGTCAACACATTCACCGCCTCGGTCAGGTCCTGAAACTTCGCTTCGGCTTCCGCCTTCTTGTTCGCCGGAGCCCGGTCCGGATGGGCTCCGCGCGCGAGAGCGCGGAACCGCTCTCGAATCTCGGTCTCGCTGGCATCTCGAGCCACACCGAGCAGTCCGTAATAGTCAATGTCTCGCGGCATCTTGCTGGAACCTCGACCGCGCAGCGGACGATTTCGACAGAGGTTAACATACGGGAAAGCAGGGGTTTCGGCAAGCGCGCCCCCGGGCGGCGCGACCGAACGGCTTCAGCCCCGCTTTTCGGAGAGGAGCTTGCGCGCGGCCATCCGGATGCCTTCCGCCAGGTTCCGGTCGCGGGTCAGGTTGCGCAGCTCGCGCATGCCGAGAAACTTGATGAGGGGCAGAGTGAGGCTCAGGGGCACGGCGGGGTTGGTGACCAGGGCGTGCTGAATCCTGGGCTTCTTGACCCACTCCCGCGTCGAGGCGATCTCGTGAAAGATCTCGACGGAGAGATGCCGCATCGCGCAGAACGTCTCGACCTCCGCGGGCGTCAGAGATTCGCAGCGCAGGACCGCGAGGCTCACGATCTTGTTGACGTCGCCGATCAGGATCCGGCGCTCTTCCTTCGAGCCCTTCTGGGCGATCTGCAGTTTCTCCTTGACGGTCATGGAGGCGATCCGCCGGAAGATCTGGGCGAGGCTGGCCGAGTTGAATTCCTCGCCGTCCGTCGGGATCTCCCCTTCCCCTTCGGCGCCCGGCTCCTGCGCCGCGGTCTCCGGCTCTTCCTCCTCGAAGACGATGCCCGCGGCCTCCTGCCGCGCGAGGCGCTCCGCCTCGTCGGCGCGCTCCCGCTCCTGCTCCCGGCGCCGCTCTTCCTTCTCGAAGAACTCTTCGCGCATCTCGAGCAGCCGCCGCCGGCCGTCGCTGGTCAGCTCGGCGTTCTGGAGGAGGGCGTCGATGAGAAGGGGCTGCCGGAGCAGGCGGACCTGGTTGATGATCAGGGCTTCCTGGGGCGCTCCCGTCACGATGCCGGCCAGGCGCAGCAGCGTCGCGTCGCCCGCGGTGCGGCTTCGGATGATCCGCTCGAGGACGACGTGATCGTCGACGTACCGGCTGACGACGTCGAGCTCGGCCTCCGTCGGCTCGCCCTCGTCGACGAAATGGGCCACGTCGTCGGGCGGGATCGTCGCGAGCGTCTCGAGACCGGGCGGCCCGATGTCCGGGTCCGGGTCGGAGACCACGGCCAGCAGGGCCCGCAGCCGATCCTCGTTCTCGAGCGGAAGCAGGCCCCGGGCGGCGAACGCGCGCAACTCGCGGGGCGCGTCCGGAGAGCGGACGATCGAGATCAAGTCCTGGGGTTCGATCGTCGCCGGAATGGGGGGTTCGGCCAAGGGGGCAGGAACGGGAAGGCCTAGCTCTGCGTCAGGCGCGCGGGCAGCGACAGGTTGCGAACGACCTGCCCCGCGCCGCCGAGCGGCTCGAGCGGGTGCCCGTCCACGGTGACGCGCACGCCCCCGGCGTTGCCGAGCGTCAAGCGAAAACCCTCTTGCGCCTCGAAGCGTTGCGACGTGCCGCGACGGCTCATGCCCGAGAAAATCGGCTGGCCCTCGGACGTCGTCACCTCGGTCCACGAATCCTGCTCGAACTCGAGCACCATCGAGACTCCGGCGGTCTTCGGCGGCTGCGCCGGAGCGGCCGCCTGCATCGCCGGCGCGGGGCCCGGCGAGACGGCCACGTTCTTGAAGGTCACGGGGGCCACGCGCCGCTGAGCGATCGGTGTCGCGCTCGCGCTGCGACGCTCGGGCCGGGCGATCAGACCGAGCACGAGGAGAATCGCCGTCACGCTGACGACGATGGTGCTGGCCGCGGCGCGGCGGCCGCGCAGGAACCGGGACCGGAAGCCGCCCTTCTTCGCCGTGGCGTCGCGGGACTTCTCGGGCGCCAGGTCGGCGAGGTACGCGTTGACCATCTCGTCCTGGTCGAGGCCGAGGTGGCGCGAATAGGAGCGGATGAATCCGCGCGTGAAGACCGGGGCGGGCAACTTCGCGACGTCGCTGTTCTCGAGGGCGGTGAGAAGACGGATCGAAATCTTCGTGGAGGACGAGATTTCCTCGAGCGAGACCTCCCGGATGAGCCTCTCCCGACGGAGTTCTTCTCCGAACGTCAGGACCGGTAGCTCACCCATTCTCGTCTCCCGCGATTGAGGTTATCCATGCTAGACCGCTGCGGCTCGGTCCGCAAGGACTCTTTCCGCGCAGGCGCGCAGGAGGGCCGTGGTCCGGGGTGATTCGAGCATGCCGCGCAGATCGTCGACGCTCGCCCGGGTCAGGAGGGACAGGGCGAGGGGAACCGGCAGGACGGGATTGCGCAGAACGGCGCTCCGGATGGCCGGGCGAACCCCCCAGCGGGGTGGCCGGCGATCAGGGCCAGGCAGTCCTCCCGCGAGCCGAGCGCCGAGGCCGCCACCTGGATCACGTCCGCCTCGATGACGAACCGGTTTTCGAGGACGGCCGCCAGGACACGGGCGTCCGGGTCCAGCCGGAGGGAGAGCAGGGCCCCCCGGCCGACGACGCGGGCCAGGTCCACCCTCTCGGCCACGGCCATGTCCGGAAGCCGGCGCAGCAGGTCGAGATCGGCCGCGCGGCGGATGGCCGGGTGAACCCGCACGTCCGCCGACAGCCATGCCAGGTCTCTCCAGAAGAGCGTGGCCACGAGGGACAACGCGTCGCCGCGCGGGGTCCTCGGATGAGCCGCGAGCGCCCGCCGCACCGCGTGGAACTTGCGAGCGCCCCGATCCCCGAGAATCTCCAGCAGGGTCTCGGCCGGGAGGTCCCGGCGGCGAAGGAGCCTGAGGCACTCCCCCTCGGTGCGCATGCCTCTATTTTCTATTTTTCCAGCGGCAGGCGAGGACGAGCGACCGGGCCAGATCCTCGACGGCCCGCTCGCGCCCCTGCCCCGCGTCTTCCGCCGAACGCACGAGCGCGGATCCGACGACGACACCGTCGGCGAGCGCCGCGGCCCGCGCGGCGGCGTCGGGCGTGCCGATGCCGAAGCCGATCGCGACCGGAAGGCCGCAGGCCTGTTGCCGGGCGCGCCGCACGGTCGCGGGCAGATCGCGGGCCAGCGCCTGGCGCGCTCCCGTCGTTCCCGTGCGCGAGACGACATAGAGAAATCCGCTCGAGAGGCGCGCCGCGGCCGCCATCCGCGACGGCGGAGACGTCGGCGAGACCAGAAAGATGGTGTCCAGGCCCGCCGCCCGGAGCTCCGGCCGCGCCGCGCCCGCCTCCTCGGGAGGCAGGTCCGTCACGAGAGCGCCGTCGAAGCCGGCCTCGCGAGCCTGTCGCGCCGCGCGCGCCACGCCGCGGCGCAGGAGCGGGTTCAGGTACGAGAAGAGGACGAGGGCGAGCGCGGTCTCTTCGCGAATGCGCCGCGCGATCTCGAACACGGTCTCGAGCGTCGTCCCGGCCTCGAGCGCGCGGGAGGCCGAGCGCTGAAGCACGGGGCCGTCGGCGATCGGATCCGAAAACGGCACGCCGAGCTCGAGCACGTCCGTTCCGGCGCGGGCGAGCGCGCGGGCAAGCCTCACCGTGGCCTCCGGCGAGGGGTCCCCCGCGGTGACGTAGGCGACGAAGGCCGCTCGCCCCTCGCCCTTCGCCCGCGCGAACGCCCCGGCGATCCGACTCAAGCAGGCCCGCCCGTGGCGCGCAGGTATTCGTCGAGGTCCTTGTCGCCCCGTCCCGAGAGGTTGACCAGGATCCACGCCGCGCGCGGGAGCTTGCGCGCGAGCTTTCCCGCGAAGGCGACCGCGTGGGCCGATTCGAGCGCGGGGAGGATGCCCTCGGTCTCGCAGAGGAGCGCGAAGGCGTCGAGGGCTTCGGAGTCCGAGACCTTCACGTAGATCACCCGGCCCGTGTCGTGCAGCTGCGCGTGCTCGGGGCCGACGGCGGGATAGTCGAGGCCGGCCGAAACCGAGTGGGTCGGCAGCGTCTGGCCGTCGGCGTCCTGGAGCAGCATCGTCCGCGTCCCGTGCAGGACGCCGACCGCGCCGCCGGCAAAGCGCGCCGCATGTTCGCCGGGTCCCGCGCCGCGGCCGCCGGCCTCGACGCCGTAGAGCGCGACCCGCGACGACAGGTACGCGGAAAAAAGCCCGATCGCGTTGGATCCGCCGCCCACGCACGCCACGGCCGCGCGCGGGTCGCGCCCGGCGAGACGGCGGAATTGGACCCGGGCCTCGCGGCCGATCACGGACTGGAACTCGCGGACCATCGCCGGGTACGGGTGGGGCCCGAGCGCGGAGCCGAGCACGTAGTGGGTGGTCGCGACGTTTTCGGTCCAGTCGCGCATGGCCTCGTTGATCGCGTCCTTCAGGGTGCGACTGCCGGAATCAACGCCGATCACTTCCGCGCCGAGCAGGCGCATGCGGAAGACGTTGAG
>DATMNJ010000106.1:0-10078 GCA_035569175.1 Thermoanaerobaculia bacterium
CCTTGGCCAGCCGCTCTTCGCGCGCATGGAGCTCGGCGATCTGGGCCTGGATCTTCTCCGCGAGCTTCTGTCGGGAGAACTCGGCGGCGAACCGGATCGCGTTCTTCACCGCCTTCGCGGACGACCGGCCGTGGCAGATGATGACGCAGCCCTTGATGCCGAGCAGCGGCGCCCCGCCGTATTCCGAGTAGTCGAGGCGCTGCTTGAAGCGGCGGAACGCCGCTTTCGAGAGGAGGAACCCGACCGAGGCTTGGAGCGTCCGCTTGATCTCTTCGCGGAGCAGGTTCTCGACCATCTCGGCCAGCGCCTCGGACACCTTCAGGATCACGTTGCCCGTGAAGCCGTCGGTGACGATGACGTCGACCGTGCCGTTGAAGACGTCGCGCCCCTCGACGTTGCCGATGAAGTTGAGGCCGGTCTCCTTCAGGGCCTTGAAGGCCTCCTTGGTCTTGTCCGTGCCCTTCGACTCCTCCTCGCCGATCGACATCAGGCCGATCGACGGGCTGTTCTTGCCGAAGGCGAGCTCGGCATAGATCGAGCCCATGACCGCGAATTCGCGAAAGTGCGGCGTCTTGGTGTCGGGGTTGGCGCCGACGTCGAGCAGCAGACAGTGGCCCGTCAGGTTCGGCAGGACCGTGGCGAGAGCCGGACGGTCGACGCCCTCGATCATCCCGACGACCATCTTGGCGCACACCATCGCGGCACCCGTGTGTCCGGCCGACACGAGCCCCTCGGCGCGCCCGTCGCGCACGCAGTTTGCGGCGATGCGGATCGAGGAGTTGCGCTTCTTGCGGATCGCCGCCGTCGCGGGGTCGTCCATCGTGACGACCTCGGGCGCGTCCACGATCTCGATGTCCGAGCCCTTGTGGCCCGAGTCGCGCAAGAGCGGCTCGAGCTCCGCGGCGCGGCCGACGAGGAGACAGGAGATCCCGTACTCGCGGGCCGCCGCGATCGCGCCGTCCACGTTGACGTGGGGCGCGTGGTCGCCTCCCATCGCGTCGACCGCGATGCGCACCTTTAGTTACTCCGTCCCGAAGTCACGAGTGCGGGATTATAACGGCGTCCGCCGGCCGGCGACCTAGGTGTTGATCGCCTGCTTGCCCTTGTAGTACCCGCAGCGGGAACAGACGCGGTGAGGCTGCTTCGGCTCGTGACAATTCGGGCACTCGGAGAGCGCCGGCGGCGTCAACGCGTCGTGCGCGCGGCGCTTGTCGCGGCGGGCCTTGCTGTGGCGTCGCTTTGGGTTGGGCATCGTACTCCTACACTTTCTCCTTGAGGGCCCGGAGGGCCTCCCAACGGGGGTCGACGGCTTCGTGCGAACAGCCGCACGGGCCCTGGTTGAGATCCTTGCCGCACCCGGCGCACAGGCCCTTGCAGTCGGGGCGGCACAGCGGTTTCATGGGAAGTGCCATCTGGACCCGCTCTTCCGCGATGGGCGTGAGAGGGACCATCGGGTCGTCGTAGAAGAGAGCGTCGAGATCGTCCTTGCCGAGCTCGACCTCCTCCCCCTCCACCTCCGGCTTGCGGGGGTACAGGACGAGCGAGAAGGCGTCGTCCTCCTGGAACGGGTACGCGGCCAGGCAGCGGCTGCATTCGAGCTGGCCCTCGTAGACGAGCCGGGCCGAGAGCGCGTATCCCCCGTCGATGCGCATCACTTCGCCCGACATCTCGAGCGGGGAGATCGCGACGAGTGGCTCCCGGTCGAGGGCGGCCACGCCGAGGTGCAGGGGCTCGGCGAACCGCAGGGGCTCGTCGAAGACCGCGTCGAGGGAAACGGAGGCCGGCTTCATGATCGAACCGCGCATTCTACCGCCCGCGGCCCGCCAGTCAACCCGGCCGGGAAGCCGGCGCCGGGCGGCGGGTCGCGGTCCGCGGCCCGCCAACTGGAACGGGCTCAAACTGTTGACCGCCGACCATCGACTGTAGACTGCCTCCAATGAAGATCGCCGTCGACAGCCGGGCCCTGCTCGCCGAGCAGACCGGCATCGGCACCTACACTTATGCGATCGCCCGGGGCCTGGCCGGGGGCAACGGGGCCGAGGTTGGACTCTTTTCCCCCCGTCCGTTTCCGAAGTCACTTTCCCGGACCGACCCCTTCTCGTTCCACGCGGACCACCATCCGTTCGGCATCCTCTGGCTCCAGGCCACGCTGCCGGCCAGGCTCGAGCGTTGGGGCGCGGACGTCCTGCTCTGCGCCCTCACGATCGGGCCCGCCCGCGGGACGACGCCCTTCGTATCCGTCGTCCACGACCTGACGCCGATCACGCACCCCGAGTGGCACGCCCGCCGCACGCTGATCGGCTTCGTGCCGATGTGGGAGCGCACGGTCGAGCGGGCCGCCGGCTTTCTCTGCGTCTCGCAGACCACGGCGAAGGACCTCGTCGCGCTCTATCCCGAGACCGCGGCGCGGGTCCGCGTCGCGCGAAACGGCATCGACCACGCCTTCTTCGCTCCGGCCGACGATCCGGAGGCTCGCCAGCGCACGCGCGAGCGGTACTGCGGGGGGCGGCCCTTCCTCCTGTATCTGGGGACGCTCGAGCCGCGCAAGAACGTCGAGACGCTCGTCGCCGCGTGCGAGCGGTTGTGGGGGCGCCGCCGTTCCCGGCCCGACCTCGTCCTCGCGGGAGGCCGCGGCTGGAAGACCGAGGGCCTCCACCGGCGCATCGCCCGCTCCCCCTTCCGCGACAAGATTCACCTCACGGGCTACGCGCCGCGCGACGCCGCGCGCGAGCTCTACCGGGCGGCAGAGGCCTTCGCCTACCCCTCGCTCGAAGAGGGCTTCGGCCTGCCCCTTGCCGAGGCGATGGCGTGCGGAACGCCGTCGGTCTCGTCGGATGCCGAGGCGCTCGTCGAGGTCGGGGGGGAGGCGGCGCTGCGCGCGCCGGCCCGCGACGTGGAAGCCCTCTCGCGCCAGCTCGAACGCGCGCTCGAGGACGAAGGCCTCCGCGAGCGGCTTCGCGCCGCCGGGCCTGTCCGGGCCGCGGCGTTCCGCTGGGAGGATGCGGCGCGCGAGACCGCCGCCGCCCTGGCCGAGGCCGCCGGGAGGTGCCCGTGAGCCGCGCCAGCCGGGTTCCCCGCATCGGGATCGACGCCCGGAAGCTCAATGACTTCGGGATCGGCTCCTACATCCGCAACCTCATCGAGGCGATCGCGCACCGCCCGGAGGCGCAGCAATATCTCTTCCGCGTCTACGTCCCGAGCGTCGACCGCGGCGCGCTCCCGCCGCTGCCGCCCCGGTTCGAGATCGTCGAGGACAACTCGCCCGGCTACTCGATCGCGGAGCTCACGCGCTTCGCGTGGCGCCTCCGGCGCGACCGCCTCGACCTCTTTCACGCCACCCACTACGTCATCCCGCCGCTCGCGCGCGCCCGCGCAGTGGCCACGATCCACGACATCATCCATGTCCTCTACCCGCAGTTCCTTCCCAACCGCCTGGCCCTCCTCTATGCGCGCGTGATGATCCGGCGGGCGCTGCGCCGGGCGGACCGCATCATCACGGTCTCCTACAACAGCAAACGCGATCTGGTGGACTACTTCGGCATCGCCCCGTCGCGCATCGCGGTCATCTACAACGGCGTCGCCGGACGGTTCCGGGCAGACCTGCCGCCCTCCGAGCGCGACCGCGTCGCCGCGAAGTACGGGCTCCCCCGCCCGTACCTGCTCTTTCTTGGCGGCGAGAAGCCCCACAAGAACGTGCGCAACGTCCTGAGGGCCTTCGCCGAGGCTCGCAGGACCCGAGCCCTGCCCCACGCCCTCGTCCTGGCCGGCCCGATGCCCAGAAACCGAAGCCGGGTTGAAGCCCTGATTGCGGCGCTCGATCTCTCGCCAAGCGTCTTCCGACCCGGCATCGTCCCCGAGGAAGACCTTCCGGGCCTCTATGCCGGCGCCGACGCGTTCCTCTACCCGACGCTCTATGAGGGCTTCGGCCTGCCGGTCGCCGAGGCGATGGCCTGCGGCGTCCCCGTGCTGACGTCCTCGACCTCGGCGCTCCAGGAGATCGCCGGCGGCTACGCCTACCTCGTGGATCCGATGGACGTCGACGCGATCGCCCGCGGCATCGTGGACCTCGCCACCGATCCCGCGCGCCGCGCCGAATTCGCCGACCTCGGCAGGCGCCGCGCCGCCGACTTCTCCTGGGACCGCGCCGCCCAGCAGACGCTGGCCGTCTACGCCGAGGCCCTCGCGCGCCGCCATGCGCCGGGATCGGTCCCCCCGGCCCCCGACGGCCCGGCATGAGAACCGCCGTCGTCCACGACTGGTTGAACGGCATGCGGGGCGGAGAGAAAGTCCTCGAGGCGATCCTGCCGCTGGTCCCCAACCCGACGATCTTCACGCTCTTCCACGTTCCCGGCTCGGTGTCGGCCGGGATCGAGAGCCATCCGATCCGGACCTCGTATCTGAACCGGCTGCCCCTGGCCCGGCGCCACTACCGCCACTACCTGCCGCTCTTTCCGGCGGCCGTCGAGGCCTTCGACCTTTCGGGCTTCGACCTCGTCGTCTCCTCCTCCCACTGCGTGGCGAAAGGAGCCATCGCAGCGCCGGGCGTGCCCCACCTCTGTTACTGCCATACGCCGGTGCGCTACGCCTACGAGCAGTTCGACCTCTACTTCCCCGCCGGCCGCACCCGCTTCCGGGCCCTCAAGGCGGCGGCGATCGGGAGGCTGCGCCGGTGGGACGTCGCCACCGCGTCACGCCCCTCGCAGTACCTCGCCAACTCGTCGGCCGTCGCCGAGAGGATCGCGCGTCACTACGGCCGCCAGGCTTCGATTTGCCATCCGCCCGTGGACATCGAATTCTTCCGGCCGGCCGACCAGCCGGCACCCCGTGGCGACTTTCTGCTCGCGGTCGGAGCGCTCGTGCCCTACAAGCGCCTCGAGGTCGCGATCGAGGCCGCCCGGAATCTGGGCCGCCGGCTCGTCCTCGTCGGACGCGGCCCGGAGCACGCGCGCCTCTCGGCTCTGGCCGAGGGCGCCGCCGAAATCCGGGCGAGTCTCGGCGCCGCGGAGTTGCGCGAGCTCTACCGAACCTGCTCGGCATACGTCCAGCCGGGCGAGGAAGACTTCGGGATCGCGGCGGTCGAGGCGCTGGCCTGCGGGGCTCCGGTCGTCGCCCTCGGCCGCGGCGGCGCCCGCGACATCGTCGAGGACGGCGTCAATGGCGCGCTCTCGGACGAAGACGGCCCGGACGCCCTCGCGGAGGCCGTCCGGCGCGCCGACCGGGCCCGGTTCGATTACACTCGACTCAGGGCTTCGGCGCTGCCCTTCGGACAGGAGCGCTTCGCCGTGGCATTTCGCGGCGCCCTCGGAGAGCTCGTGCGGTGATTCGGAAATCGACACGGCGGATCGCGGCCCTCATGCTCGTCTCCGACGTGGCGGCGACGCTCGTCGCGCTGGCGGCGGCCTACTTCCTGCGGTTCCGCGTCGAGATCATTCCCGTGACCCACGGCATCCCGGATGCCGCCCTCTACTATCGCCTGGCTCCCCTGATCGCCGTCCTGTGGCCGATCGTCTACTACTTCTATGGCCTCTACCAGGTGCGTCGGAACCGCTCGCGCGTCGAGGAAGGGCTCTCGGTCCTCGTGGCGACGGGGCTTGCGACGCTGCTGCTCGCGGGCCTGGCGACGTTCTACCGCGGTTTTTCCTACTCGCGCGCGGTGCTCGTGCTCTTCTTCGGCCTCGACGTCTTCTTCGTCTTCGCCGGCCGGACGGCCATCCGGCGCTACCTCGAAGAAGCGTGGCGCCACGGCGTGGGCGTGCGCCAGGTCCTCGTGGTCGGGGCCGGCCGCCTCGGACGTGCGGTCGTCGAGAAGCTCCAGGAGCACCCCGAAGCGGGATTGCGTGCGATCGGGTTCGTCGACGACGCGGCGCAAAAGCAGAAAACCGAGTTTCTCGGCGTGCCGGTTCTCGGGATCACCTCCGAGGCCGCCCGCATCGTGGACGAGCGAGGGGCCGACACGGTCTTCCTCGCCCTGCCCCTGGAGGCGCACAAGACGATGCTCGCCGTCCTCCAGGAGGTCGGCCGCACCATCGCCGACGTGCGCGTCGTGCCGGACCTGCTGCAGTACATCACCTTCCGCGCCGGCGTCGAGGACATGGACGGACTGCCCGTCGTCCACCTGACTCAGGTCCCGCTGACCGGCTGGATGAGCCTCGTCAAGCGGACCCTCGACCTGGCGATCTCGGGGACCGCGCTCATCCTCCTCTCACCGGTCTGCGCCGCCATCGCCCTGGCGATCCGCCTGTCGGACGGCGGACCGGTCCTCTACCGGCAGCGCCGGATGGGCCTCGACGGGCGCCCCTTCGACATCGTGAAGTTCCGCTCGATGATCGTGGATGCCGAGGAGCGCTCCGGTCCGACCTGGGCCAGCCCCGACGACGCCCGGCGGACGCGCATCGGGTCCTTCCTGCGGGAGTGGAGCCTCGACGAGCTGCCGCAGCTGATCAACGTGCTGCGCGGGGAGATGTCGCTGGTCGGGCCGCGCCCCGAGCGGCCGGAGTTCGTGCGGGAGTTCAAGGAGAAGTTTCCGCAGTACATGCTCCGCCACCGGGTCCGGGCGGGCATCACCGGCTGGGCGCAGGTGCACGGCTGGCGGGGGAACACGAGCCTGGCTCGCCGGATCGAATACGACCTCTACTACATCGAGAACTGGTCGCTTGCCCTCGACATCAAGATCCTGTGGATGACGCTGCGGCACGGCCTGCGCCACCGGAACGCGTACTGAACCGGCCGCGGCCATGATTGCCCCTCGTCTTCTCGAACGGGGTCACCGAGGCGCCCGACGGCGACGAGAAAGAGTTCGGCGAGGCACGGCTCGAACGCGTCCTCCGGGATCGCTCCGCCCTGTCCGCCTCCGCGCTGTGCGACACGATCGTCGCGGCGGTGCTCGCGTACCAGGGCGGCGCGCCCCAGGAGGACGACATGACCGTCGTCGTGGCGAAGGCGCGTTGAGCGTCCCCGGCCGTCCGCCCGAACCCTATGCCAGTTTCTTCAGCCGGCGGACCCGCTCGGACAGCTCGCGCAGGGCTTGTCCATCGGGCTCGACGCCGCCGAAGGCGCTGGCACAGTAGGTCTCGACCACCGCGCGCGCGTCGTCGGCCCCGTCCGGAACTTCGACCGCGAAGAGGCGCGCCACTTCCGCGGGCGGGGTCGAGGCGGCGACCGTTGCCCCCCGCCGTGCGATCAGGTGCCGCAGCGCCAGGTACGCCCGCGTCGCGGGGCCGTGGCGCTCGCGCAGGCGCGACAGAAGCCGAAGGAGAAGCCAGCCCGCCAGGCCCGCCGCGAGGAACCCCGCCGCGGCGTCCGGCGTGAAAGCCTGCCGGACGGAGTCCTTGAGCAGCGTCAGGGTGCCGGCCGCCGCCACCAGGGACTCGCGCGCGGTCTCGAGCGCGCCGGCCTGGTCGCCGGCGTCGAATCCCAGAACGCGCCGGTCGTAGAAGAACTCGATTTCCCGGCCGAGGGCGAAAAGGCGCGACGCGAACGAATAGGACCGCAGCAGCGGCGGGACGCCGGCCGCGGGCGTGGGGTCGAAGACCTGAAAGCCGGTCCCGTCGAGGTCGGCCTCGACCCAGGCATGGAGGTTCTGGGCGCGCACGACGACGCTGCGCGAGAGGAATCCCTCTTCGCCGCCGTAGGAACCGGTCACCAGGCGCGCCGGGATGCCGCGCGCGGCCAGCATCATCGCGGCGGCCGACGCGAAGTACTCGCAGTGGCCCGCCTTCGATCGCAGGAGGAAGTGGACCAGGGGATCGCCGCCGCCCCGCGGCGGATCGAGCGTGTACACGAACGTCTTCGCGAAGTGCTCCTCGATGCGGCGCGCGATGGCCTTCGGGTCGGTCAATCCCGCCGTCAGCTCGAGGGCGTACTTCTGGATCTCCCCCGGCACGTCGGCGGCCAGGATGGCTCCGCGGCCCGCACCCCGGGCCGGCATCCGATGCACGTCCGCCTCGTACCGCACCGGGCCGCGGCTCGACGCGACCTGCATGACGCCGTCCGGCAGCTCGAGAGCGCGGCCCCGCTCGACGCGGACTTCGCCGGCGCCGTAGGGCAGGAAGAGAAACCCCTGCCCGACGACGTTCAGGTCCACCAGCACGACCGCCGCGGGCTTGCCGGGCGGCGCCGCGGTGGCGGAGGCATGCGCGGGCCGGTCGCCGCGCCGGACACCCACGCGCGGATCGCGCGTCCAGATGCCGTCCAGGTAGTCGGTGAAGACCGCCTCGCGCAGGCGCAGCGCGTCGGTCGGGGCAATCTCCGGCTCGGACGACAGCCTCAGAATCACGCGGTCGGACTGCTTGGCGGCGCCGAAGGACTGGAGGTCCACGCGGTCCGAAGCAAGAGCTCGGCCAAACGCGTCGTCGATCCGAAACGGCGCGAGCGCGAAGGGGCTGTGAAGGCGCGGCAACAAGAAGAACAGCGGCGCTGCGCAGAGGGCGCCGCCCACGAGTGCGACGGCCGTCAGGCCGCGGGTCGGAACCGCGGTGAGCACGCGGTCCGGGGGAGCCGCATCGAAGTCCGCGAGCACGGCGAGCAGTCCCAGCGCCCGGAAGCCCACCCAGGCGACCGCCGCGAAATACAGGATCGAAGAAACGTGCGTCGCGGTCGAGGCCGACGCGAGGGTGAGCAGAAAGATCACGAGCAGGGACAGGCGCGCCTCGCTCGGGCGCTTGAGCGACGCGAGCTTGGCCAGGCCGGTGAAGAGCAGGAGCTGCACGACCGACGGCAGCAGCCCCGAACGCAGTCGCACCGTCGAGAGGGCGAGCCAGCCGATGTACGCGAGGCCGGCCACGTTCATGAAGGCATCCGAGACCCGCACGGGTCTCCCGCTCCGAGCCCGCCACCACAGGACCGCGAGGAGGGCTTCGTAGAGGACGATGGCCGCGCGGCCAGCCCCGCCGGTCCAGAGCAGCGGCAGCGGCGCGAGAAACGCCGCCGGAGCGAGAGCGAGCAGGTACGCCCGGGACAGCCCGAGGGGCATCGCGGCGCGGCGCGTCACGAGACGAACCACCTCAGGTCCCCGCGGCGCATCGCCGGAAATTCGGGAGAGGACGCAAGCGGCACGGGTTCGAGCCGCGCGAGGGCGTCGAGGATCCGCACGCGCTGGCCCTTGCCGGCACGTGCCGGCACCTTGACGCCGCGGGCGTGGAACCCCACCTCGCCGCCGCGCGAGAGCAGAAGCAGAGCGGCCCCGGCGCAACGCGCGATCGCCCGCTCGAAACGCTCGAGGGCGGCCGGGTCTCCCGGAGCCGCCAGCGCGTTGTCGATCGCCAGGAAGAGCACGCGGTCCCGCTCGGCCTCCCGCTCGCGCACGATCCACCGGCGCATCCGCGCGGACTGCTTCCAGTGGACGTCCCGAGGGTCGTCGCCGGGAGAAAACTCGCGCAGCGTCCGGATGTCGGAGCCGCTTCCCCGCGAGCGCGGGTGCGGGCGGCCTCCCCGCGCGTCCTCGGGTGGAATCTCGGGCATCGCCACCGTCTCGGGCAGGGGATAGACGACGATCTCCCGCGTCAGTCTCGCCTTGCGGTACTTGCGGAAGAGACCGAGCGGGAAACGCGAGAGGATGCCGGCGTCGGCCTCCCGATAGACGCCGCGCCTCGGAAAGACGCCCTCGACCACGATCTCGCGCATCTGCCCGGGCGCGAGCGGATCCACCCAGAGCGGGCCGGGCAGCGACTCGTGCAGGAAGAAGAGGGCCTGGGCCGTGGCCGTCCTCAGCCGGTTCTCGACCCTGATCTTCAGCCATGCGGGCCGCGTCGCGATCACCTCGCCCGCCGTCTCGATCTCGCACCGCACCGCCCGGACGTTCCGGCGCGAGACCAGGCCCGAGACGATCATCCCGGCCAGCATCCCGGCGAGCACGAGGTAGAGCCCGTTGTTGCCCGTGTTCAACGCCGCGATCGCCACGACCAGGCACATGAGGATGTAGCCGAGTCCGAAGTTCGTGATGCGGATCTCCCAGTCCGGGATCAGGCGGGTCATGGTTTCGAGTGCCGCGTGCCGGCTGCCGGCGTCATACCGGCACCGGCACCTGCCCCAGAATCTTCCGCACGACCTCCCGTTCTCGCCCCCCCGCCCCGAATCCGTC
>DATMNJ010000107.1:0-4973 GCA_035569175.1 Thermoanaerobaculia bacterium
CTTCGGGAGCGCCGGTCGAGACCGACGCCACGTCCGTCAGGGGAACGAGGGCTCCCGCGGGAGAGCGCAGGCGCAGCGCGGTGAGCCCGCGGGGGTCCTGCGCGAAGACGCGCAGGGGATACAGCCGCTCCCCGATGCGGATGGTGCCCGCGGTCGTTCCGGCGACCGCCGCTTCGACCGCCGCCTGAACGTCCTCGGTCGTCAGGCCGAAGCGGGCCGCCGCGCGGGGCCCGTCCGCCGCGCCGTGGCCCTCGGGCGCGACGCGCACGGTGAGCGCGGGCCCGGCGATGACGATGCCGTCGAAGACGTCCTCGACGCCCTTGACGCCGCGCAGGATCGCCGCGGCTTCGCGGGCGCGATCCTGCAGCAGGGCCTGGTTGTCCCCGAAGATGCGGACGTCGATGGGCTGCGGCGCGCCCCCGGTGAGATCCCCGATGTTGTCCTCGAGCAGCTGGCCGAAATCCGTGTGGAGGGCGGGGGCGATCGCCGCGGTCCGGGCGCGGATGTCGGCGATGACGTCCTCGACGCCCCGCCGCTGGTTGCGCGGCTTCAGGCGGATCACGTAGTCGCCGCGGTTGGGCTCGGTGATGAAGAAGCCGAGCTGCGTGCCCGTCCGCCGCGAATACCCTCGGACGTCGGGCAGGGCGAGGAGAATTTTCTCGACGCTCGCGAGCATCGCATCCGTGTCGGTCAGGGACGTGCCCGGAGGAGTCCAGTAGTCGAGGATGATGGAGCCTTCGTCCATGGCCGGCAGAAAATCGGAACCGAGCCGGCCGTAGAGGATGTACCCGGAGGCCAGGAGCGCGAGGCAGAGCAGGGCGGCGAGCCACGGCTGGCGAAAAAGGAACGGGACGCGGTCGCGGGGGGGCGGCGCTTGCGCGGTCCGCGGGCGGGGGCGCGCGCCCCCGATCGCGCGCAGGGCGGCGGGGACGGCCATCGCGGCCACCAGGAACGAGATCGTCAGCGCGAGGCCCATCGTGAGCGCCAGCGGCTGGTAGAACGCGCCCGTCACGCCCGTGAGCAGGGCGAACGGCAGGAAGATGACGATCGTCGAAACGCTCGAGCCGATGAGGGGGTAAAGGATGGCCTTGAGCCCCGTCAACGCCGGCGCGGCCGAGCCTTCGTCGCGGTGGCGGGCGATGCTTTCGGCCACGACGATCGCGTCGTCGGCGATCAGCCCGAGGGCCGCCGCGATGCCGCCGAGCGTCATGAGGTTGATCGTCTGCCCGGCCAGGCCGAGCGCGAGCAGCACGACGGCGACGGTCAGCGGAATGGCCGCGACGGCGATCAGCGTCAGCCGGGCGCTGCGCAGGAAGACGAGGAGCACGACCGCGGCCAGGCAGACCCCGATGACGATCGCGTCGCGGACTCCGAGGATCGACGCGGACACGAACTCCGCCTGGTCGTAGAACGTGGCCCAGCGCACGTCCTTGGGAATGAGGTCGGGCCTCGAGGCCAGCAGCTCCCGGACGCCTCGCGCGATCTCGACCGTGTTGGCCGTGGGCTGGCGTGTGAGGCTGACGAGGACGGCGGGCCGGCCGTCGGCCGTCGTCCGGATGTAGGACGCGGCGTCGGCCACCCGCACCACGCCGAGATCGCCGACGAAGGACGGGACTCCGCCCGGCACCGAGACCGCGATGCGTGCGAGTGAGGCGGTGTCGGTCACGACGCCGGTGACGAGCGAGAGGTAGAGCTCGTGGTTGGACTCGATCCGGCCCGCGGACAGGACCTGGTTGTTCTTGCGGATCGCCGCGAGCACGTCGCCGACGGCCAGGCGCCTCGCGGCAAGCGCCGCGAGGTCGAGGTGCACCTGGAACTCGCGCTGCCGGCCCCCCTGGATCTGGACCTGCGAGACGCCGGCGATGCGCACGAGCTCCGGCTTGAGCGCGTACTCGGCCAGCTCCCAGAGGTCCGCCTGGCTGCGCGTCTCGGAGGTCAACGCGTAGCCGAGAATGGGGAAGAGCGCGGTGTTCATGGGCGCGACGTCCACGTGCGCGTCCGGGGCGAGGTCCGGGCGGACCCGCCCGACGGCGTCCTGGATGCGCTGGAGCGCGACCTGCATGTCCGTGCCCCACTCGAAGTTGGCGGAGAGCTCGCTCGAGCCGCGCGAGGTCGTCGAGCGGACGACTCGGATTCCGGGCACCGCCAGGAATTCCTGTTCGAGCGGCCGCGTGACGCTTGGCATCATGCGCGCTGCCGGCTCGTCTCCGACGTCGGCGATGACCTTGATGACGGGGAAGGTCACGGACGGGAAGATCGCCATCGGCATGTCTTTCACGATGACGACGCCGGCTGCCCCGAGGATGACGGCGAGGACCAGGAGCGCGAGCGCCCGGTCGTGCACCCAGTGGAGAATCCTCACGGAGTCGCGGCGACCGGGGCCCCATCGACGAGGCCGACCTGCCCGGAAACGACGACGATCTGGCCGACATCGAGGGGCGGGGCCGTGATCTCGACCTGGCCGCCGGAACGCGACCCCGTCGAGACGTCCAGCCAGCGGGCGCGTCCCTTCGCGACGACGACCAGGCGCGTGGTCCCCGTCACGTCGTCGCGGATGAGCGAGGATTCCGGGACGACCGTCGCGTTGCGGTGCTCGGCGACCGTGATCCGGGCCGTGCCGAAGAGGCCGAGCGGCGGCACGCCGTCGAGGCCGCGCAGGTCGACGCGGACGGCCGCGGTGTAGTCCGCGGTGTTGGCGCCCGGGAGCACGTCGTGCACGACGCCGGAGATCCGTCCGGGGCGTCCGGCGATCTCGACCACGGCGGCCTGGCCGGGCCGGATCCGCGCGAGATCGCTCTGCGCGACGTCGACCAGGAAGGCGACGGAGGCGGCATCCGCGATGGTCAGGATCTCCTGGTCCTCCGAAACACGGTCGCCGCGCACGGCGGCATGGGAGAGGACCACTCCATCCGACGGCGCGAGGATCGCGGCGCGGACGAGGCTGCGCTCGGCCAGGGCGAGGGCTCGGGCGGCATCGGCCTTCTCGGCGTCGGTGCGCGCCTGGCGCTGCATGTCGCGGGCGCCGGCCAGGGCCGCCTCCGTGTCGCGGGAGACGACGGCGCCGAGCTCCTGGCCCCGGTGAACGCGGTCCCCGTCGGTGACGGCGAGCTCGGTCAGCGTTCCGGCAAACGGCGTCCGGATCTTCTGCTGCGCCAGGGCCGCGGTGTGCCCGGACGCGGTCACCTCGTCGGTGAGGGTCAGTTGCGCGACGGCCGCGACGCGAACGGGGACCGCGACCGAGACGGCGGGCTCGGCCGCGGGGGGAAGACTCCCGGCCTCGGGGTCCTTGCCGCGGCAGGCGCCGAGGAACGCGAGCGCGAGGACGAGGACGAGGGCGACCCTTCTCATCGCGAGCCCCAGCGCAGGAGGGCGGCCTCCGCCACCCGGTACCGGGCGATGGCGTCGCTGCGCCGCACGGCGGCGTCCACCGCCGCCGCGTGCGCGTCGAGGACGTCCAGCGCGGTCGCCGTCCCGCCGCGGTAGCGGCTTTCCGCTTCGAGGTAGGAGTCCTGCGCGTCGGGAACGGCGCGCGAGAGGATCGCGATCTGGGCGTAGAGCCGGTCGCGGGCGGCCCGCGCCTTCTCCCACGCCAGCTGTGCGTCGCGCTTCTCGACTTCGAGCTGGAGGCGAGCCTGCTGGAGGCCGAGGTTCGCCTGGGCGACGCGGGCGCGGGCCGCGCCGTGGTCCCACACCGGCCACGCGAAGACCAGGGCGAACGAATAGCCGCCGTCGTGCCAGAAGCGGTCCCAGAACTGCGCGTTCAGGTGCGTCGTGTCGTTGGTGAGAAATCCGGCGTCGGCCGACAGCAGGAGGCGCGGCCGTTGCTCGGCCTGGGCGATGGTGGAGTCGGCGGCGGCGGAGCGGGCCGTCGCCTCGGCGGCCTCGATCTCGGGAGCGTTCTGCCATCCGGCCGGATCGGCATCCGGAGGGGCGGTCGGATCCGGAAGCGGCGCGAGCACGAGCTGCCCCGCGGGCTCGCGGCCCATCAGGTCGTTCAACGAGAGCCGTGCGTCGTCGGCCCGCTGCTCGGCGTCGAGGAGCGAGGCCTGCTCGAGCTCGATCCGGACGTCGGTTTTCAACAGGTCGGCCGCGACGCCCTGGCCGGCCGCCTGGCGGCTGCGCAGCGAGCTGCGATACGTCTCCAGCTGCTCGAGACCGGTCGAGCGGATGGCGATCTCGACCCGCGTTTGGGCGAGCTCGCTGAACCGGCTGCGCACCTCGAGCTCGAGGTCCTTTCGCGCGAGGCGGTACCGGGCGCGCGCGGCGTCGACTCCGGCGCCCGCCTTCGCGACCGCCCCCTTCAGGGCGCCGCCGGCATAAATCGGCTGGCGGGCGGCGATCTGAAGGCGCGCCTCGCCGAGGTTGGTCAGCGGCTCGGCGTATCCGGGCGGCGCATAGATGAAGTCGCCCTCGACGGCGACCTTCAGCCAGAGCTCGGCGCGTGCCTCCTTGGCGCGTTCGGACGCCACCGTCATGTCGAGCGCGGGCACCGGGAGGCGGGCGTTGGCCGCGAGGGCTTCGGCGAGGGCGCGCTCGAGCGTCACGGCCTCCTGCGCCAGCGACCACGCCGCGACGCCGAACGCGAGCGCGAGGGCCGAAGTCCTGCGGCGCAGGGTCGTCCCGCTCGGGTCTTGCATCACTGGCGCGGGCTAGAGCCGGGCGGGGGAGGGGTTTCGGACGTTCATCGGGGCCTCCGCGGGGATTCTATGGCGGGATTGTCGGCGAAGGCGTCAGGCGCACGCCGGCTGAGGCTGCGTGCGGTGAACGGCGAAGATGTTCGTGAAACTCTCGGCGTGCTGGCTCGTGAACGAGGCGGTGTCGTCGATCTTCCGGGCCAGCCCCGCGTGGTCCAGGGAGTAGCAATCGTAGGCGTCGCCGTCGAGGGTCTCCCAGAAGGCCTCGGCGGTGGCCCCGGCGGCGAGAAGCTGGACCGGACAGAACTCGATGAACATCCAGGCCGGCGGATTGGTCGC
>DATMNJ010000108.1:0-4162 GCA_035569175.1 Thermoanaerobaculia bacterium
GGAGCGGGCTTGGCCTTCGCGGCAGCCGCCGGCTTGCCCTTCTCGGGCAGTCCGGCCCGGGCCGCGGCGCGGGCCGCCTTCTTCGCGGCAGCGGCGGCTTCCTTCTTCTGCCGCGCGCGGGCCTCGGCCTCCTGCTCCATCTGGGCGAGGCGGGCCGAAAGCTCGGTTTCGGTCACGGTCACCGCCTGGGGCAGCCGCTTCTGGACGGCCTCGTGGCGGTCCGACGGCACCCGCAGGAGAAAGAGCGCCGCGTCCTTGGTCTCGCGCGCCTTGGCGATGTAGTCGGCAGTCTCGAGGGCATGGGAGGGGGCGTGGGAGAAGTCGATCGCGATGGCGAAGGGCTTCTCGCGCTTGGCGAGCTCGAAAAACCCGGGCCAGCGCGGTTCCGACACCACGATGTGGGCCCCGCTCTTCTGCAGCTTCTGCAGCCGGTTTTGCCGCTCGTTCGTCTCGAAAGCGAGGTAAAGAACGCTCATAGGGGCCGGACTATAGCTTAGGTGCCGGGCCCCTCCCGGAGGCGGACCTAGCCGTCCACCCGGTAGTGGCACCCCTTGGAAACGTGGTTGTCCGACGCCGCGCGGTGAATGGCGAGGGCGGTCTGGACGCCGTTGCGCAGGCCGACGAGCGCGTCCGACATGGAGCCCCGGCGGTAGAAGTTCTCGATCTCGTCGCTGAGCTCCCCGAGGATGCGCCGCGCGCGGTCGAGCCGCCGCTCGGACCGCACGAGGCCGACGTAGTTCCACATCGTGTGCCGGATGACCATCCAGTCCTGCGCGATGAGGGCCGGATCCACGGGCTCGTGCTGGGGCTCCCACGGACGCACCCGGGCGAGCGGACGCGGGCGCAGGCGCTCGGCCTCGCGGGCGGCGGCCCGGCCCGCCCGCCAGCCCCAGAGGAGCCCCTCGAGCAGCGACGTCGAGGCGAGGCGGTTCGCGCCGTGGACGCCGGTGCACGAGACTTCGCCGACGGCGCGCAGGTGGCCGAGGCCCGTCCGCCCGTGGCCGTCCACCGCGACGCCGCCGCAGGCGTAGTGCGCGGCCGGCACGACGGGCACGGGCCCGGCGGTCAGGTCGAAGCCGTACTCGAGGCAGCGCTCGACGAGCTCGGGGAAACGGCCGCGGATCCACTCCGCCTTCATGTGCGAAATGTCGAGCAGGACGTGCGGCTCGTCCTTCTCCAGCATCCGCTGGTGGATGGCGCGGGCGACGACGTCGCGGGGCGCGAGCTCGCCGTCCGGGTGAAAGTCCTTGAGGAAGGGCTTGCCCGAGACGTCCGTGATCCGGGCGCCCTCGCCTCGCAACGCCTCGGTCAGGAGCAGCCGCCCCTTCGGGTGCACGAGCGCGGTCGGATGAAACTGGACGTACTCGAGGTTCAGGAGGCGCGCCCCGGCGCGGCGCGCCATCGCGAAGCCGTCGCCGCGGGCGCCGGGAGGGTTGGTGGTGTGGAGGTAGACCTGGCCGAGGCCGCCTGTCGCGAGGATCGTCTCGCGCGCCAGCTGCGGCGTCACGCCGTCGCCGTTGCGCGACAGGAGGTACGCGCCGATCACGGCCGGGGGATGGTAGCGGTCGGCCGGGTTCGTCGAGTCGTGCGAAAGCGTGAGCAGATCCACGGCCGTCGTCTCGAGGAGCCAGCGGATGGTCTTTTCCTTCCGGCAGGCCGCGAGGAGGGCCCGCTCGATCGGAGCGCCCGTCGCGTCCTTGACGTGGAGGACGCGCGGCACCGAGTGCGCGCCCTCGAGCGTCCAGTGGAACCCGGAGCCGTCCCGGTCGAAAGGAACCGCGAGCTCCTCGACCAGCAGCGACTGCACGAGGTCGGGCCCTTCGCGGGCGATCAAAGCGACGGCCTCCGGCGAGCAGAGCCCGTCGCCCGCGCGCTCGATGTCGGCCGCGAGAAGCTCGGGCGTGTCGCCGGGAGGCCGCGCCACGATCCCGCCCTGCGCGTAGAAGGTGTTCGACTCGCGGGCCTCCTTCGCGCGCGTGACGATCGTGACCGTGGCGCCGCCGCGGGCCGCCGCCAGAGCCGCGGCGCAGCCGGCCACCCCCGTGCCGAGGACGAGGACGTCG
This sequence comes from Thermoanaerobaculia bacterium, assembly GCA_035569175.1. Classification (GTDB taxonomy): domain Bacteria; phylum Acidobacteriota; class Thermoanaerobaculia; order UBA5066; family Gp7-AA6; genus DAHUXD01. The sequence continues at coordinate 2,064 of DATMNJ010000108.1, forward strand.
GTCGGTTCGGCGCTCATGCGATGAAGAGCTCGAGCGAGACGTCGGCGGCGGCGACCGAGTGCGTGAGCGCGCCGACCGAGACGGCATCCACGCCGGCCAGGGCGTAGGCCCGGACGGTCTCGAGGCGCATGTTGCCCGACGCTTCGACGAAGGGCGGCCGGGCCGCGGCCCGAGCGAGTCCGCACCAGCGGGCGACGGTTTCGGGAGGCTGGTTGTCGATGAGAATCCGATCGGCGCCGGAGGCGATCGCCTCGGCCAGCTCCGCCTCCGACTCGACCTCGACCTCGACCGGGGTGTCCGGCGCGCCGGCGCGGGCGGCCGCGACCGCGCGCGCGACCCCACCCGACAGGCGCCGGTGGTTGTCCTTGATCAGGACCATTTCGGTCAGATCGTACCGGTGATTCACGCCTCCGCCGTCGCGCACGGCCTGGCGGTCGAAGGGCCGCAGGCCCGGAGCGGTCTTGCGGGTGTCCAGGATCCGGCAGGGGGTACCGGCGACGGCCTCGACGAACCGCCGCGTGGCCGTGGCGATTCCGCACATCCGCTGGAGGACGTTCAGGGCCACGCGCTCGGCCGTCAGGAGCGCGCGCGCGCGGCCCGAGAGGTACGCGAGCGGCGTCGGCGCGGCGACCCGCATCCCGGCCGAAACGGCCTCCTCCCACGCGAGATCCGGATCGAGGAGCTCGAACACCCGCCGGGCGACCGGCAGCCCCGAGACCACGCATTCGGACTTCGCGACGAGCTCCCCCTGCGTGCGCGTCCCGGCCGGGACCGTGTACTCGGTCGTGACGTCGAGGCTGCCCACGTCCTCGGAGAGAAACGCGAGAAGCACCGCGTCGAGCGCCTCGCCGGACAGGCGGTCCATTGCCGGCGGAGGATATCCGAGTCGGCGGCCCTGGACTGCCTGCCGGCCTGCGACCGAGCCGCCGCCCGCTGCGGCCGTCAGCTCAGCTCGAGCATCCGCAGCAGGGGCTTCTCGGCCGCGCGGCGCATCGCCTCGGGAAGGACGATCTCGGGCCGTTCGTCGCGCAGGCAGAGGTAGAGCTTCTCGAGCGTGTTCAGCTTCATGAACGGGCACTCGTTGCAGCGGCAGCCGTTGTCCGGTGGGACCGGGATGTACTCCCGGTCGGGCGCGAGCTTCTTCATCTGGTGAATGATCCCCTCCTCGGTCGCGATGAGGAAGGTTTTGCCCGGCGCGGTCGTGACGTAGGTCAGGATCGAGCGTGTCGAGCCGACGTGGTCGGCGTGGGCAAGGATCGGCTCCGGGCACTCGGGGTGTGCCGCGAGGAGGGCTCCCGGGTGCTGCGCCTTGAGGCGCACGATCGCGCGCTCGGAGAACTGCTCGTGCACGATGCAGGCGCCCGGCCAGAGCGTCATCGGGCGGCCGAGCTTCTTCGACAGGAACGCCCCGAGGTGCCGGTCCGGCGCGAAGAGGATCTCCGTGTCCGGGGCGATCGAGGCGACGATCTTCTCGGCGTTCGAGGACGTCACGATGATGTCCGAGAGGGCCTTCACGGCCGCCGAACAGTTGATGTAGGTCAGCGAGACGGCGCCCGGGTGGTCGGCGCGCCAGGCCCGAAAGGCGTCGGAGGGGCAGGAGTCCTCGAGGGAGCAGCCGGCCTCGTAGTCCGGCAGGACGACTTTCCGGGTCGGATTCAGGATCTTGGCGGTCTCCGCCATGAACCGGACGCCGGCGAAGGCGATGATCCGGGCGTCGCTCTGCTGAGCCTTGCGGGATAGGTCCAGGGAGTCGCCGACGAAGTCCGCCAGGTCCTGGATCGCCTCTTCTTGGTAGTAGTGGGACAGGAGGACTGCGTTTTTTTGTCTCTTCAGATCGCGGATCTCCGCCTCGAGGTCCAGGCGGGGATCGATCGAGGAGAGATCCGGCGCCGGGGGACGCGGCGGAAGTGTCGGATACGACGGGACGATTCCGTCTGCGGTCATGGGTTTGGGAGCATAGCAAGGAGCGGCTGTAAACGTTTTGGCCTCCTGGTTCGTAACTCTCATGAATGGCATGACTTCTGCAAATACGACGCCCGCTGCTATGGCCGAATTGCATCCCGAATCCGACTCCCGACGCGACGCGAAGGCCGTGCTCT
>DATMNJ010000109.1:0-7634 GCA_035569175.1 Thermoanaerobaculia bacterium
TTCCTCGACGTGCCGTGCACGGGCGGAGTCTTCGATCCCTGGATCGAGGACATCGCCAACCGCGGCATCACCGGCGGCTGCGGCGGCGGCAACTACTGCCCGGGCAATTCCACGACCCGCGGCCAGATGGCGGCGTTCCTGACGAAGACCTTCGGGCTCGTGCTCTACGGCCCCTAGGCGTCGGGCTCCGACGGGCGATTCCCGCGGCCCCGGGCAACCGGGGCCGCGTCATTTCCGGGCGCCGGAGAACTCGGCGTGCTCCTGGCGCAGGCCCCGGGTGAACTCGAGCATGAGGGCGCGGCGCGGCGCGGCGAGCCTCCGTCCGGCGTTCGTCTTCAGGGGCAAAGCCGCGGCGGCCTCGAGCGCGTCGGCCATCTCCAGGATGTCGAGGCGCTCGCGGTACGCGTCGGCCAGTCCGTGCGCGATGCCGTAGGCTCCGAGGGCCTCGAGCCGCACGGCGTCGTGCACGACTTCTTCCTCCGGCGAGACGGGAGCGGACTCGAACCGGGTCAGCGACCGGAAGAGCGTGCGGACGGTCCTCGGGGCAAGGCCGAGGGAGGCGAGGAAGGTCTCCGTCCGGCTCCGGTGTCCCATGCGGGACACCCACTTCTCCTGCCCGGAGAAGGCGGCGAGCAGGAAGACCAGGTCGGCATCGAGGCCGGCAACGCCGCGGGCCACAGCCTCGGCCGCTGAAACCACGCGCTCGACGTCGCCGTAATTCGTGACGCCATCCAGACCGACGGCGAGCGGCCGGACGTAGTGCTGAATCCTTCGGCGAGCCGCGGCATCCATGGAGAAGGGATACTAGCCCCATGATCATCCGGAAGAACCCGAACATCCGCTTCCCGAATCCGGATCCGTCGCGGATACCGCCCGGCCAGTTTCTGACGCAGCAGTGGCCCGTCCTGCACTTCGGCCAGATCCCTCTCGTGGACCTCCCGACCTGGAAGTTCTCGATCTGGGGAGAGGTGGAGAATCCGGTGTCATGGACCTGGGAGGAGTTTCAGAAGCTCCCCCGCTCCCATCGCAAGAACGACGTCCATTGCGTGACCCACTGGACGAAGCTCGACAACGAGTGGGAAGGCGTCGCGGTCCGCGACGTCCTGAAGATCGCCCGGCCCAAACCCGAGGCGCGCTTCGTCGTGGAGCACGCCGTGGGCGGCTGGACGACCAATGTGCCGCTCTCGGACTTCGACCGGGAGGAGAACCTGCTCGCGACCCACCACTCGGGAAAGCCTTTGACTCGCGAGCACGGCGCCCCGATGCGGATCGTGATCCCGCACCTCTACTTCTGGAAGGGCGCCAAGTGGGCGAGCGGCCTCGAGCTCACGCGGGAAGACCGAGCCGGATTCTGGGAGGAGAACGGGTACCACATGCATGGCGACCCGTGGAAGGAGGAGAGGTTTTCGGGAGACTGACGCGGGTCAGGGCGTCGGCCGCGGCGCCGGCTGCCCCTGTCTCGCTCCCCCGCGGACCGGCGTGGGATCCACGTCGATGTCCGCGGGATCGCGCAACTGCCGCCGCCGGTCCTGGATTTTCTCGCGCAGCTGGGCCCGCAGCTCCTGCGCTTTCTCGCGCTGCGCGGGCGTGAGCACCTGCTTCATGTCGAGCTCCATGAGCGCGAGCTCCTTCTGCAGCTCGGCACGCGCCTGCTCGCGGGCCTCGATCTTCGCGGCGACCTGCTGGCGATCGACCTTGTCGGCCTCCATCGCCTGTTCATAGGCGAACTGCTTCTTCTCGAGGTCGGCCTTGAGGTCGATCAGCTTCGGGCGGCTCTTCGCGAAGATCTTTTCGAGATCGGAGGTCTGCTGCGGCGTGAGGCCGAGCGCCTGGACGATGCGCGGCCGCTTCCACCACTTGCCCTCCGCGAGCCCCTGCTGGGCCCCCGCCGCTGCGGCCGCGAGCCACAGCGCCGCGAAGATCACCGCCGCTTTCCTCACAGGCGCCCCGCCACCCGGGCGTCCGTCTCGACGTCTCCGCCTTCCGCGAGATAAAACGCCTGGCGCAGCAACTCGTCGTCGGCCCGGTCGGCCGGCGTCAGCTCTGCGGCCGCGGACTCCGCGGCCGGCGTCGGGGCAACGGCGAGGCTCGACGGCGTGTGGCGCGCCGGCAGGGCGAGTGCCAGCACTACGAGGGCCGCCGCGATTCCGACGGCCCACCGCAGGGGGTGTGCGCTCCGGCGCGGCCGGCCGGACCGGCGGATGGCGGCCATGGTTGCCTCTTCGGCGGCGCGCCACTCTTCGGGCGTGCGCCGATCGATCTCGCCCGTCTCCTCGTCGGCGAGCGAGCGCACCGCGCCCTTCCAGTCCTGGAGCGTGTGGCTGCAGGCGCGGCAGCGCGAGAGGTGGCGCGGGAGGGCCTCGGGCTCGCCGGTCGCCGGAGCGGCCAGCGCGAAGAATTCCGCGTCCGTCAGGTGGTGTTCCAACGTGTCCTGGTCCATGAGCGGCCCCTATGCCTGGAAGTCCGCGAGGCGTTCGCGGATCTTTTGCGCGGCGCGAAACAGGTGCGACTTGATCGTCCCCGAGTCGAGCCCCGTCAACTCGGCGATGTCGGGAATCGACATCTCTTCGAAGTGCTTCATCGTGAAGATCGCGCGCTGCCGCGGCGACAACGACTCCATCGCCGTGCCGAGGCGCTCGCGGATCTCCCGCCCCGCCGCCCGGCGCTCGGGCGAGGGGTCGTCGGAGGAGGCCAGGTCCTCGGGACCGGTCCCCTCCTCGTCCTCGCGCGCCGGCGCCTGGTGAAAGAACACGACCAGCCGTCGGCGCTTCAGCCGGTCCTTGCACCAGTTGATGCAGATCCGCGTCAGCCAGGTCTCGAACGTCGAGCCTTCGCGAAAGGCGTCGAGGCTCTGGTAGGCGCGCAGGAAGCTCTCCTGCGCGGCACAGTCGGCCTCCCCGGCGTCGCGCAGGAACCGGTAGGCGACGCGGGTGATCTTGCGCTGGTAGCGCCGAACGAAATGCTCGAAGAGCTCGGTCTGGCCGGCGAGGATCTCGCGGATCAGGCGGGCTTCGTCGATCTCGATCGGCGTCTCTCGAGGAATCATCGCGAGTGCAGGCACAGGATATAGACGAGTGGCCGGACTCCGGGGTTACACCCCCAAGTCTCTCTCGGGGAGGGTGTTAGCCGCCATCCCCGCGCTCCTTGCGGCGCGCCGCTCCCGAACCTCGCCGGCGGGATGCCCATCCTCCGAAAGGGTAACATCCCGGCGTGTCCTCCGAGCGGGTGATCCTCGTCACGGGATGCTCCTCGGGCATCGGCCGCGCGACCGCGCTGGAAGCGTCACTGCGCGGTCACCGCGTCTTCGCCTCCGCCCGCAACCGCAGCGACCTCGCCGACCTCGAGCGGCGCGAAAACCTGGTCGCCCTCACCCTCGACGTCACCGACGCCGGCGCCATCCGTTCGGCCGTGGAGGCGGTGCTTTCCCGCGCCGGCCGCCTCGACGCCCTGGTCAACAACGCCGGCTACGGCCAGTACGGCGCGGCCGAGGACGTCACGCCCGACGAGTGGCGCGCCCAGTTCGACGTCAACCTCTTCGGCTCAATCGCCATGATGCAGGCCGTTCTGCCCACGATGCGCACGGCCGGCGGCGGAACGATCGTGAACGTCTCCTCGGTGGCGGGCCGCGTCGCAATACCCTTCGCGTCTCCGTACTGCGCCTCCAAGCACGCCCTCGAGGCCGTGTCCGACGCCCTGCGCGTCGAGCTCTCCGCCTTCGGCGTCCGCGTCGTGCTGGTGGAACCGGGCCCCATCGAGACCCGCTTCGGAGACCGCGCCCGCTCGATCGTGGCTCCACTGATCTCCCGCCCGGGACCCTACCGCGACGTGTACACGCTCGCCGAGCGGGCGATGGAGGGCGAGTTCCAGAAGGGAAAGCTCCCCGCGGAAGCCGTCGCCCGCGTCGTCGTCGACGCGATCGAGTCCGAGCGGCCGCGCCCGCGCTACCCGGTGGGGCGCATCGCCCACGCTCTGATTCCGCTCCGCGGCCTCCTGCCCGATCGCTGGTTCGACGCCCTCATGCGGCGCTCGCTCGGGATGCGATCCGGTCCGGCGAAGAACGGATAGGGTTTTCGAGCGTCCGTCGGCGGGATTGGTGGGACCGGCCGGAGTCGAACCGGCGACCTAGAGTTTAGGAAACTCTTGCTCTATCCAACTGAGCTACGGCCCCTATGTGTTTTCGATGATTTCACGATTCCGTATTTTCCGTCCTCTCCCGATTTTCCGTGGGGGTCGTTGCACCTGAGTCGCACGAACTCGAAGAAGAGAGCACAGTCGCTGATTGCATCGGGGTTCGACGACTTCCGAATGCTTCTCTCAATCTCCTGTTGCTCTCCGCCTTCTCCTTCGCGAGGTCGTCCGCGACGGCGACGCCATGCTTTTCAAGTTCGACGTCTGACGTAGCCCCCGGCCCACACGAAAACGATGAAGACCGCGTACGGCGGGATGTACCCCGGATCGTAGGCCCCGGTCTCGCGAAGAATCATGAGAGTGAGCGCCGCGAAGGCCCCGAGTGCCGCCACCCCGGAGGCGGCCTCGCCCGCCGCAGCCAGGCGGTACAGCCAGTAGATGCCGAGCGTCGCGAAGAGGAACATGCCGGCGTAGTCAGCGTCGTTCTCGCCGGTGGAGGCGATGTACCAGAAATTGACGTCGGCCGTGAGGACCCCGAGCACGATGGGAAACCATCGCGTGTGGAGAAGCGGGATTCGCATTGAGCCTCTTCCTTCTTCGGGGCCTCGCCGGGCGGCTGAAATCATAGCAACCGGCCGCTTCCCCCCTGTGACAGAATCCCGATTCAACGCGGAGGTCCCTTGGGGGTAACCGGGGTTGCCGCCTTTTCGATTCTCGCACTGACGGTCAGCCTGTCGCTGGCGCGCCCCCGAATCCGGGGGCTGCGGGTCGAGCACGCGATCGCCGCCGGACTCGGGGCCTTCCTGAGCCTGGCCCTCGGCATCGTGCCCCTGGATCTGGTCGCCCTTGCCATCCGCCTCCTCTTTTTTCCCATCCTGACCATCGTCAGCCTCATGGTCATCACCCTCATCGCCGAAAAGGCCGGGCTCTTCGAGCTCCTTTCTCGATCCATCGCGATGGCGGCCCGCGGCAACGGCCGCCGGCTCTTCGCATACGTGTTCGGCTGCGGCGCCGTGACGGGCATGGTTTTCACCAACGATGCCGCCGTTCTCATCTTCACGCCGCTCGTGTTCCAGCTCGTCGAGCAGGTTCAGGGGGACTCGTGGACCCTCCGCAACAAGGTCCCGTACTACTTCGCGGTTCTCTACGTGGCGAATCTGGTGGGAGCCCTCGTCATCAGCAACCCGATCAACATCGTCGTCTCCAGCATCTTCCACATCTCGTTCGTCGAGTATGCGAAGTGGATGCTTCTTCCGGCGGCGGCGAGCGTCCTCGTCAGCTTCGCCGGGCTCTCCCTCGTCTTCCGCAAGGACATTCCGGCGTCCTTCGAGTGGTCTCCGGCCCTCAAGCCACAGACGGGCAGCCGGCGGCTTCTTGGTCTCTGCGCTCTCGTTCTCTCGGCGACCCTCGTCGGCTTCTTCACCGAGTCGCTAACGGGCATCCCGACCTGGCTCGTCGCTTTTGGTGGCGCCGTGATCCTTCTGGGAATCTACGCGACGGCCGGAGATGGGAAGGTTGGCCCCATCCTCGGCGGCGTCAGCTGGGACGTGCTCGCGTTCGTGGTGGGTATTTTCGTCGTCGTGCTCGGACTGCGGCACGCCGGGATGACGCATCAGGTCGGGCTCATTCTTTCCCGCCTGGCCTCGGCGGGGATCTGGAGTCTGACGCTGGGGACCAGCCTGATCGCGGCCGTGTTCTCCTCGATCATGAACAACCACCCGACTGCCGACATGATGGGATGGGCCATCCGCGATCTCTCGGGGCCAGCTCTTCAGACGAAGGCGATGGTCTTTTCCGCCCTGATCGGCGGGGACCTGGGGCCTAAGATGCTTCCGATCGGTTCGCTCGCCGCGTTAATCTGGTTTCGCCTGCTCCGGGACCGGGGCGTGCAAGTGCCTTACTCGCTCTACATCAAGATCGGAATTCCCGTGACCCTCCTCGCGATCCTCGCCTCGGTGCTGACTCTGAATGCCGAGCTCGCGCTGGCCGCCCGATTCCTCCCGCACTGATTCCGGCAAAGTCACTTCGCCGCGTGATAGGATCCGCGAAAAATTTTGGGGTACCGATCGGGGTACCGAGATGAAACGAGGGACATTCCACGATGTCTAGCTCTGCGGAGGTGGCCGGCCGACCTGTGGCAGGCGCCCTCCTGCCCGACCTGCCCGACGTCGCGCTCCCACGGGCCCCGCGTGCAGCGCTCCTGTGGTCGAGGGGCCTCACCGTGGCGGGGATCCTGGTTACCCTGTTCACGATCGACGTAATCACGATTCTGTTCGCGGACTACTGGCTCTTCGACAGTCTCGGGCTCGCGTCGGTCTTCTGGACCAACTTCCGTATGGGGGCGCAACTCTACGTCGGGGCCTTCGTTCTCTTCGGCGTGGCGATCGCTGCGCCCGCCTACCTCAACGACGTCAGCCGGGAGATGCGGCGCTCCGTCGTGAAGGCAGCGATGCTCGTAGCCTCCGTCGCCGCGTACCTCGCGGGCTCCCAGTACTCGAACTTCCTTCTCGGAGGCCGGGGCTTTTCCTTCGACAGCAAGGATCCGGTATTCGGACTCGACATCGGGTTTTACGCTTTCGACCTGCCTAATCTCTGGATCGCGTGGAGCTTCCTCATCTGGGCGGCCTTCCTGTTTCTGTGCTTCTCGATTGCCTGCGCCAATGCGGCTCGGGCTCGCAACCCCGTGGCCCTACCCCTCTCGCGCCTGCGCGCCCGCGTCGCGGTCTCGGCCACGCCGTCCACCCGGCTGGCGTGGTGGCTTTTCGGGATCATGGCCGCCATCGGCGTCTGGCTAACGCGCTACGACCTCCTCCTCAAGAACAACTCGGCCTCCGCCAACATCAAGCGCGGAGCGCAGTACCTCGACATCACGGGGCTCTTCTCGAATCTTCATTACATCTGGATCACCTCGTTTATCCTCATCGGCTTCACAGCCGCGGTCGGCGCGATGCTGTCGGCCGTGCACAACGCGGGGCGGCCCGACTGGCGCCAGCGCCTTCGCAGGGCCGGCCGGATCGCCCTGGCACTGGTGATCTTCGATTTCGCCTTCAAGTGTGCCGTCGTCGTACGGTACTGGATTTTCGTGAAGCCGAACGAGCCGGTCATCCAGCTCCCCTACATCGCCCGGCACGTCGACGCGACGCGCCACGCCTACGGGCTGGAGGACGTCAAGGAGGTCGACTTCCTGCCGAACCGCCCGGGCGACCCGGTGCCTTCGGCCGAAGAGCTGCTCGCGAGCTCCACGCTGAAGAACGCTCCCCTCTGGCCGGGCTTCGTCAGCTACCTCGAGCGCTGGATCGACCGGCAGCATTCGCAGCGCATCCTCCAGACACAGGGCAGCTCCATGGTCTACGGCCCCACCCTCGAGCTCTTCCAACAGCAGCAGAAGCTGCGAACTTATTACAACTTCCTGAACGTCGACACGGTCCGCTACACCGTGGACGGCAAGAAGACCATGTTCGTCTCGCGGACCGCCGAGACGAACATGGTCTTCTTGCCGTCCACGG
>DATMNJ010000110.1:0-18961 GCA_035569175.1 Thermoanaerobaculia bacterium
GGCGACATCGAGCTCTGCGCCGAAGAGGTCGGGCCGACCGACATTCGCTGCCGGATCGTCGCCGGGTCCATGCTCTCCTCGCACAAGGGGATCAGCCTTCCGTCGGGGTCGGTCGCCGCCCCGGGCCTGACCGAGAAGGACCGGGACGACCTCGCCTTCGGCGTGGCGCAGGGCGTCGACTACGTGGCGCTCTCGTTCGTCCGATCCGCCGACGACGTCCGGCAGGCCCGGGCCTTCATCGCCCGGCACGGCGCCGCGATTCCGATCGTGGCGAAAATCGAGAAGCACGAGGCGCTCGCAGCCATCGACGCGATTCTCGCCGAGGCGGACGGCCTCATGGTCGCCCGCGGCGACCTCGGCGTCGAGACGCCGCTCGAACACGTCCCGCTCCTCCAGAAGATGCTCATCGAGAAGGCGAACCGCGCGGGCAAGCCCGTCATCACGGCCACGCAGATGCTGCTCTCCATGGTCGAAAGCCCGCGGCCGACGCGTGCCGAGGTCGGCGACGTGGCCAACGCGATCCTCGACGGCACGGATGCCGTGATGCTGTCGGAAGAGACGGCGTCCGGCCGCTACCCGGTCGAGGCGGCGGCGACGATGCGGCGCATCGCGGAGGACACCGAAGCCGCGTTTCCTTTCGAGCAGTGGATGCGGCGCTTCGAGGACCGGAGCGTGCAGGGCCTGCCCGAGGCGGTCGCGGGAGCGGCGTGCGAGCTCGCCGAGCACATCGGGGCGTCGGTCATCGTCGCCTGGACGGAATCCGGCGCGACGGCCCGCCTCGTCGCCAAGCACCGGCCCCGCAGCCCCATCCTCGCCCTCTCGACGATCCCTTCGACGGCGCGCCGGCTCGCCCTCGTCTGGGGCGTCATCCCCGTCGTCGCCGAGGCGGGAACCAGCACGGACGCGATGCTGGAGGCTGCACCGGCCCTCGCAGCCGCCGCCGGCCTCCTGCGCCCCGGGGAAAAGGCCGTCATCACGGCCGGCATCCCGATGGGTGTGGCGGGCAGCACCAATCTCATCAAGGCGGCCGTCGCGCCGTGACGCGCAAGCGGCCGCGGCCGCGGCGGCGCCGCAGCAAGACCCACAACCTCGCCTTCGCCATCTTCTTCTTCATCGTCGGCGTGATCGGCGTGCTCGTGCCGATCATGCCCCAGGTCCCCTTCTTCATCATGAGCGCCCTGTTCCTGTCGCTCGTGTTTCCGAAGGTGCGCCGGCGGCTGCGCCGCTGGCGCCAGCGCTACCCGAAGCTCGACGCGTCCTACAAGAAGTGGCGCTCGCGCGGGCGCAAGAAGCGGCAGGCGGCCATCCGCGCCTGGCGCGACGCCGTCGCCGCAGAGAAGCACAGACCCTCCTAACGACGCCCCCTCACCCCGACCCTCTCCCCCCTCACGGGTGGAGAGGGAGGGTTGTTTGAAGCCGCACCCCGACTCTTGCTCGCGGCGCGCGAAGTCTCCCGACCGAAGGGAGGGAGGAGGCGCGCGCCGCGGGAGCGATAGCGGCGGGGAGGGATCAGGCGGGCGGTAGAGCCCCTTTGGGCGAGCCGCCCGCCGGTGCGCCCTGATCATGCCGAACTCGAACGATGCGCCAACCTCGAAGGGCGCAGATCCCGAACGCCGCGATCGCGACGACTAGTCCATCTGCCGGCGCAGGACCGTCGGGATGTCGAAGTCGTCCCGCGACGAGGCGTTCGGGCCGAACCCGCCGGAATCGTCGCCGCGCAGGAAGGGCGGGCGCAGGGTCTTGTTGGCGACCGACAGGGGCTTGGGCTCTTCCTCGATCTCGGCCAGGTCGCGCTCGAGGCGATCGAAGCCGGTCGCGATGACCGTGACCTTGACGGTGCCGGTCATCCTCTCGTCATGGACGCAGCCGAAGAGAATCTCGGCCTCGGGGTCGGCGGCCTGCTGGATGATCTGCGCCGCCTCGGTGACCTCGAAGAGCGTCAGGTCGGCGCCACCCGTGATGTTGATGAGCACGCCGCGGGCGCCTTCGATGGAGGCGTCCTCCAGCAGCGGCGACGAGATCGCCGCCTGCGCCGCGTGGATCGCTCGATTCTCACCATCGGCGGTCGCCGTACCCATCAGGGCGCGGCCCATGTCGGACATGATCTTGCGCACGTCGGCGAAGTCGAGATTGATCTCGCCCGGGCAGTTGATGAGGTCCGAAATACCCTGGATCGCCTGGCGGAGGACGTCGTCCGCGATCTTGAACGAATCGTTCAGGGGCGTGTTGCGCTCGACGAAGGCGAGCAAACGCTGGTTCGGAATCGTGATGAGCGTGTCCACGTGGTCGCGCAGCTCGCGGGAGGCGCGTTCGGCCTGCCGCATGCGCTTCTTGCCCTCGAACTCGAAGGGCTTGGTGACGACGGCGACCGCGAGGGCCCCGGCTTCCGCCGCGAGCTTGGCGAGGATCGGGCCCGCCCCCGAGCCCGTGCCGCCGCCCAGGCCCATCGCCAGGAAGATCATGTCGGCGCCGGCCACGGCCGCGGCCAGCTTCTCCTGGTCCTCGAGCGCGGCGTTGCGGCCGACGTCGGGGTCCGCGCCCGCGCCGAGGCCCTTGGTCAGGCGCGAGCCGATCTGGAGCTTGTTCGGTGCCGCGCACTTGCGCAGCGCCTGGAGGTCGGTGTTGCAGGCGAAGTACTCGACGCCCTTCACCCCGGCCGAGATCATCCGGTTCACGGCGTTCGAACCGCCGCCCCCGACTCCGATCACGCGGATCGTGGCCGGCGACGCGTCGCCGCCTTCCAGCTCGATGGAGAGCTTCGAGTTTTCGTCGTCCAGGAACTCGATCATGGGTCCTTCCCTCCGTCGCCGCGTCTTTTTTGTCGTCATCAGAAAAAATCCCGGATGAATCGGGAGACCGAGTTGGCTGCGTGAAAGAACGCCCGGGCCCGGCGCCGGGCTGGCTTGTACCGGTGACCGTACAACAGAAGACCGGTCGCTGTCGCCCACTCCGGACGCGAGACCACGTCCACGAGGCCCCCGACGCCGGAGGGCACGCCGCGGCGCACCGGGCCGTCGAAGATTCCCTCGGCGATCTCGACGACGCCTTCGAGCTCCGAGCCGCCGCCCGTCAGCACCACACCCGAGCGCACCTCCTTGTCGAGGCCGAGCCTCTGGATGTCCTCGTGGATCAGCCCGAGAAGCTCCTCGGCTCGAGGCTGCAGGATGTCGGCCAGGGTCGTCCGCGGGCAGAGCTTGGGCGCCCGGCCGCCGACCATCGGGACCTCGACCATTTCGTCCTCGGACACCGCCGACCGCAGCGCGCATCCGTACTTCCTCTTGATCCGCTCGGCGTCGGTGATCGGAGCCCGGAGGACGACGGCGAGGTCGTTGGTGAAGTGGTCTCCCCCGATCGGGATGACCGTCGTATGCACGATCGTGCCCTTCTGGTAGACCGCGACCTCGGTCGTCCCGCCGCCGATGTCGACCAGGCAGATGCCCAGCTCCTTCTCGTCCGGCGTCAGGACGGCCTCGGCCGCCGCGAACTGCTCGAGGACCAGCTGGACCACCTCGATGCCGGCCTTGTTCATGCAGGTCACGATGTTCTGGGTCACGGCCACCGGCGCCGTGACGACGTGGACGTCCACCTCGAGACGGCTGCCGATCATCCCGAGCGGGTCCGCGACGCCGTCCTGGCCGTCCACGGCGAAATCGCGCGGGACGACGTGCACAACCTCATGATCCTGCGGGATTTGCACGCCGCGGGCGGCGTCGATGACCCGCGCCACGTCGTCCTTGCCGATTTCCCGGTCCTTGCCGGCCACGGCCACGACCCCCCGGCTGTTGAACGACCGGACGTGGGAGCCCGAGATCCCCACCCAGGCGCGGGAGATCTGCACGCCCGCCATGATCTCGGCCTCCTCGGCGGCCCTCTTGATGGCCTCGATCGTGGCGTCCACGTTGATGATGTTGCCCTTGCGGGTGCCGCGGTTGGCCGAGGAGCCCTTGCCGATGACGTCGAGGGCTCCCGAGGCATTCTGCTCCCCGATCAGCACGCAAATCTTCGACGAACCGATGTCGCACGCGACGAGGAAGTTTTCGGGTTTGGCCATCAGCGGTCACCGGGTGGGGAATCGAGAGCCGGGGGTCGAGGGGAGCGCCGCATCAGAGACGATTCCCCGCGCCGTACGCGCCGACGAGAATGATGCGATCGGCAAAACGGAGATCGATGGCCCTGGCCTCCCACCCGCGACTCTCAACGAACCCGCGCGCCTCGAGCAGCGCGCGAATTTTTGCCGGGGCGTCCGCACGGAGCACGCGAACCGGCTTTCGAAAGATCGCATCCATCATACCGAATCCGCCGTCGGGGAGCGAGGCGATTTCCGAAAGCGCCGCGACGTAATCGGGTCGCGCGGTGCGCAGGTCGGCGATCAGTCCCACGGCGTCCGGCAGCAGGCGCCGCTCTCCCGTGAGGATGACGTACTTCGTCTGGTCGCGGCGCGGATCGTACGAGGCGATGAGGTTGCCGTCGGCCCCGACCCACCAGAACCCCGTGTCGTCGCGGAAGAGCGCCACCGCCTTGCGCTCGGTGATTCGCACCGAGAGTCCGTCGGGAAACCGCTTCGACAGGGTGACGCGGTCGATCCACGGGTGGCCGGACAGTCGAACCGCGATCGGCGCCAGGTCCAGGGCGACGAGGTTGTGTCCGGTCCACTCGCCCGCGACGGCGAGGATCTCCTCGGTCCGAGCGCGCGTGTTGCCGGTGACCTCGAAGCGGCGTAGGGCAAAACGCGGCCCCGACACGAAGCGCGCGAGGCCGAACGCGGATGCAAGGACGGCGACGCCGAGCAGGACGAATCGCAGGGTCGGCGCCTTCCTGCCGCGCCGGGGGACGACTCCCCCGCGCCGCAGAAATGGGGCATCCCTCTTATCCGCGCTGGCCACGCTTCAGGTACTCCTCTCCGAACCTCACGACGTCGCCGGCCCCCAGGGTGAGCAGCAGGTCGCCCGGCACCAGCGTCTGCTCCAATGTGCTGACAACCCTTTTCTTTTCATGGGTATAGATCACCCGCGTATGGCCTGCACGGCGGGCCGCCTCGGCCACGATCTCGCCGGTGACCCCTGCGATCGGCTGCTCGCGCGAGGGATAGACGTCCATGACGACGTTCACGTCCGCGGCGGCCAGCGCCTTCCCGAAATCTTCGGTGAAGTCCTGCGTCCGTGAATAGAGGTGCGGCTGGAACAGGGCCACGAGCCGGCGGCCGGGATACACCTGCCGGGCCGCGGAGAGCGTCGCGCGGATCTCGGTCGGGTGGTGGGCATAATCGTCCACGACGAGGACGCCGTCCCGCTCGCCCTTCAACTCGAACCGCCGGACGACTCCGGTGAACGCGGCGAGGGCGCGGGCGATGGTCTCGAACGGGATGAGCAGCTCCCGCCCGGCGGCGACCGCGGCGAGCGCGTTGGCCACGTTGTGGCGCCCGGGCAGCCGCAGGCGCACCGCGCCGAGCCGGCCCTGTTCCGCGTCCCACACGTCGAACGTCGTCGAGGTCGCCTCAAGCCGGACGCTGCGCGCCGCGATGTGGGCGTCGGGCGATTCCCCATAGGTCACGACCCGGCGCTTGATCCGGGGCAGGATCTGGAGCACGCCGGGGTCGTCCGCGCATGCCACGACCGCGCCGAAGAAGGGAACGCGGTTGGCGAACGCCGTGAAGGCGTCGTGAATGTCGGCGAGATCGCGGTAGGTGTCCAGATGGTCGGCTTCGATGTTCGTGATCACCGCGACGACGGGGGTCAGCTCGAGAAACGAGCGGTCGTACTCGTCCGCCTCCGCCACGAGGTACTCGCCCTTCCCGAGCCGGGCGTTCGTGCCGAGGATGTGCACCTGTCCCCCGACGACGATCGTCGGATCGAAGCCGGCCTCCGTCAGGACCATGCCGGTCAAGGAGGTCGTCGTGGTCTTGCCGTGGGTGCCCGCGACCGCGACGCCCTGTTTCAGGCGCATGATCTCGCCCAGCATTTCCGCCCGGCGGATGACGGGGATCCCCTTTGCCCGCGCCGCCGCCACCTCCGCGTTCGACTCGCCGACCGCCGAAGAGATGACGACGAGGTCCGCGCTCTCGATGTGGGAAGGATCGTGGCCGATCGCGATCCTCGCGCCGAGCCGCTCCAGCCGCGCCGTCGTGTCGGAGCGGGCCAGGTCGCAGCCGGAGATCTCGAGCGGCGTGGCCTGAATCAGGATCTCGGCGATGCCGCTCATCCCGACGCCCCCCGCGCCCACGAAGTGGAGGCGCCGCAGCCGCAGGAACCTCACCGGGAGACCTCCGCCTCGAACAGCAGACGCGCCAGATCGCGGGCGGCGTCCGGGCGGGCGAGCGCCTTCGCCTTCTGTCCCATCGCCGTCAGTCGGGCGCGGTCCCGGAAGAGCTCCACCACGGTCCCGGCGAGGCTCTCGGCCGTGAGGTCCTTCTCGGCGATCACGACGACCGCGCCGGCCTTCGCCAGGGCGCGGGCGTTCTCGAGCTGGTGGCCCGCGGCCGACGCGCCAAAGGGCACGAGGATCGCGGGACGGCCGGCGGCGGCGAGCTCGGCCACCGTCATCGCGCCCGCCCGCGACACGACGAGGTCCGCGGCGGCGATCTGCTCCCAGAGGCGGGGAAGGAACGGCTCGAGCTTCCAGTTCGCGGGCATCCGCGGATAGCGCTGGCGCGTCCCGGTCAGGTCCTTCTCGCCCGTCTGGTGCATCACCTCGAGGGTGGACTTCTCGAGCAGAACGGCCGCACGGGCCATCGCCCGGTTGATCACCCGGGAGCCCTGACTGCCGCCGAAGACGAACAGGCGCCGCGACGCGGCCTCGGGATCCAGCGGGGGCACGTCGAAGAACTCGCGCCGGACGGGCGTGCCGGTGACGACGCCGGCGCGGCGCAGGTGCGCGTTGGCCGCCGCGAGGCCGACGGCCGTCCGCGTCGCG
Source organism: Thermoanaerobaculia bacterium (assembly GCA_035569175.1). Lineage (GTDB taxonomy): Bacteria > Acidobacteriota > Thermoanaerobaculia > UBA5066 > Gp7-AA6 > DAHUXD01. The sequence goes on from DATMNJ010000110.1 coordinate 6,910, forward strand.
AAGCGGTTGAGGAACCGGTTGGCGACGCCGGGACGGGCGTTGGATTCGTGGATCAGCGTCGGGATGCCGAGCGAGCGCGCCGCCATCAGAACCGGCACGGTCACGTAACCGCCCACGCCGACGACCGCCCGCGCGCGGTGGCGCCTGAGCAGCGCGCGCGCCTCGAAGAAGCCCTTCGGCAGCCGCGACAGGGACCGGATCTGTTTGCCCAGGGTCTTGCCCACGAACCCGGAGGCGTCCACGAGCTCGAGCGGGTATCCGGCCGCCGCGACGATCTGCGTCTCGAGGCCCTGCGCCGTGCCGACGAAGACGATCGGGACGCCGGCCCTCCGGGCGCGGATCTCGTCGGCGAGCGCGATGCCCGGCATGATGTGGCCGCCCGTGCCGCCGGCCGCGATGACATAGGCGCCCGAGCCGCTGGTCGTCATGCCGTCATCTTCTCCGATTCCGAGATTCGAAGCTCGAGACTCGCAGCCGTCCTCATCCTCGCTCCGCCACTTCGTGCTGCGAGATGTTCAGGATCAACCCGCCGGCGATCCAGGACGCAATCAGGGACGAGCCGCCGTAGGAGACGAACGGCAGCGGGATGCCCTTGGTCGGCACCAGGGCGAGGACGACGGAGAGGTTGATGGCCGCCTGCACGACGATCATGGCCGTCGCGCCGGCGGCGAGGAAGGCGGCAAACGCGTCCGGCGCCCGCCGGGAGGCGCGCAGACCGCGCCAGGCCACGATGCCGAAGCAGGCGACGATCCCGAGGGCCCCGATGAACCCGAGCTCCTCGCCGACGATGGCGAAGATGAAGTCGGTGTGGGGATACGGCAGGAAGAAGAGCTTCTGCCGGCTGCCGCCGAGACCGTTGCCGAACCAGCCGCCGGCTCCCACCGCGATCAGCGACTGGATCGCCTGGAATCCGCGGCCCAGGGGGTCGGCCTCGGGATGGAGGAACGACAGGATCCGGGCCCTCCGGTAGTCGGCCGACAGCAGGAGCCCCGCCAGCACCGGGACCAGGGCGAGCGCTCCGAAGAGAAACCAGCGTGCCCGCGCGCCCGCGAGCCACAGGAGCACGGCGCAGAGCATCACGTAACAGACCGCGGTCCCGAGATCCGGCTGCAGCACGACGACGCCCGCCGCCACGCCCGCGAAGACGACCGAGGGCAGCAGGGCGCGCTCGGGGTCGCCGCCCTTCTCGCCCTTGCGCGCGAGCTGGTGGGCCAGCAGCAGCACGAGGGCGACCTTCAACAGCTCCGCCGGCTGCAGCATCGTCACCCCGAGCGGGATCCAGCGTCGCGCCCCGTTGATCGGCGGCCGAAAGAGGGTGAACACCGCCAGAGCGAGCGTCAGGCCATAGGCGCCGTACACGATCCACGGCCGGGCGAAGATCCGATAGTCCGTGCGATAGACCGCGTAGGCCGCGATTCCGCCCAGGATCAACGACGCGATCTGCTTGACGAGGTACCGGTAGGGGTTCCCCGACATCTCCCCTGCCGAGACCGCCGACGCGCTGTAGATCATCACGCAACCGAAGAGTGACAGCACGACGAGCGTGATGAAGAGGATCTTGTCGCTGGCGAGTTTACGGGCCATGGCTACCCCTTGCGGCGGCGCGGGCGAGCTCGGCGAAATGCCGGCCCCGCTCCTCGTAGTTGCGGTACTGATCGAACGAGGCGCAGGCCGGCGACAGCAGCACCGTGTCGCCCGGCCGCGCCAGGCGCGCCGCGCGGGCGACGGCCTCGCCCATCGTCCCGCTGCGCTCGAGAGGGGCCGTGCCCTCGAGCGCCCGTTCGATGACGGGCGCGGCCTCGCCGATCGTCAGGACGGCGCGGGCATGGGAGCGCACGGGCTCGCGGAGGGCCGCGAAATCGCCGTGCTTGTCGCGGCCGCCGAGGATCAGGAGCACCGAGGCCGGCGCGTACCCCTCCAGGGATTTCGCGGTGGCGTCCACGTTCGTGCCCTTGGAGTCGTCCACCCACCGCACGCCGGCGCCCTCGGCCACGAGCTCGCTGCGGTGCGGCAGGCCTTCGAACCGCGTCAACGCGCTGACGATCGCCGCGCCCGGCGCCCCGAGGCACTCGGCCGCGGCCAGTGCGGCCAGGGCGTTTTCGAGGTTGTGCGCGCCCGGCAGCGCCAGGCGATCGGCGGCGACGACCGCGTGGGCCGGCGCCGCGACGTCCGAGACGAGCTCGCCCGCCTCGAGCCACGCGCCGGTTGGGCCCTCGGGCCGCCCGCGGCGGGAGAACAGGACGCGCCGCGCCCGCGTCGCCACCGCGCGCGAGGGCGCGTCATCCGCGTTGATCACCGCGAAGTCGGCCGCCTCCTGGCGGGCGAAGAGCCGCGCCTTGGCGCCGGCATACGCCTCGAAGCCGTCGTACCGGTCGAGGTGGTCGGGAGTGATGTTGGTCAGCACGGCGACGTGTGGATGGAAGCGCTCGACGGCCTCCAGCTGGAAGGACGACACCTCGCAGACGAAGTCGCGCGGGCCCTGCTCGGCCAGAAACCCCGACAGGGGCGCGCCGATGTTGCCGGCGAGCACCGCCGGCCGGCCGGCGCGTCTCAGGATCTCCGCGATCCACGTGGTCGTCGTGGACTTGCCGTTGGTCCCGGTCACGGCGACCCAGCGGTGCCGGCCGGGAGCCTCCGCCTCGGCGATGCGCCAGGCGATCTCGAGCTCGGACAGGACCGGGATCCCCCGGTCTCGGGCCTGCCGGACCGGCGCCGCGTCCAGCGGCACACCCGGCGACACGGCGAGCCAGTCGGCGTCCTCGAGGAATCCCGGCGGCGGGCCGCCGAAGAAGAACCGCACGCCGCGGTCGCGCAGAGCGTCCAGGCCGTCGAACTCCGCCTCCGGCCGGCTGTCGCCGACCGAAACCACGACGCCGCGGGCGGCGAGCGCGTCCGCGAGCGCCCGCCCGCTGCGCGCAAACCCGAGGACGGCGACGCGCTCCGGCAAATCCGCCGCACGCCGCGCCGCGCCGCCGTCGGCGCCCGCCTCCCGCCGCCGGCCGCCTGCCACCTCGCTCATCGCAGCTTCAACGTCGAAAGCCCCAGCACCGCAAACCCGATCGCCAGGATCCAGAAGCGGATGATGACCCGGGATTCGGCCCACCCCTTCAGCTCGAAGTGATGGTGCAGCGGCGCCATCTTGAAGACGCGCCGCCCGGTCGCCTTGAAGGAGGCCACCTGGATGATCACGGACAAGGCTTCGAGGACGAAGAGCCCGCCGACGATCGCCAGCAGCACCTCCTGCTTGGTCATCACCGCCACGGCCGCGATCGCTGCGCCGAGCGGCAGCGCCCCGACGTCGCCCATGAAGACGTCGGCCGGGTGACAGTTGAACCACAGGAACCCGAGCGAGGCGCCGACGAGGGCGCCGCAGAAAACGGCGAGCTCGCCCGACTGGGGGATGAACGGGATCTGGAGGTAGCGCGCGGTCACCGCGTTGCCCGTCACGTACGCGAGGACCGCGTAGGTCCCCGCCGCGATGCCCACGGCGCCCGTCGCCAGGCCGTCGAGGCCATCGGTGAGGTTGACGGCGTTGGACGACCCCACGACGACGAGGGCGACGAAGGGGATGTAGAGGACGCCGAGGTCCACGATCAGTCTCTTCAGGAACGGGAACGTGACGACCGTCGAAAAAGACCCGTGCCCCGCCCACTGCTCGATCGCAAACGCGACGGCGAAAGCCATCAGGAACTGCGGGATCAGCTTGCCGCGCCCGGTCAGGCCGAGGCTGCGGCGCCGGGAGAACTTGACCCAGTCGTCCGCGAAGCCGACGGCCCCGACCGCCACGAGCGTCGCCAGGGCGATCCACACGAAGCGATTCGAGAGGTCCATCCAGAGCAGCGTCGCCGACACGACCGCGAACAGGATCAAGAGGCCTCCCATCGTCGGCGTGCCGGCCTTGGCGAGGTGCGTCTTCGGGCCTTCCTCGCGGATCGACTGCCCGATCTGGGCGCGTCGCAGCCAGCGGATCATCGCCGGTCCGAGCACGAGCGCGACGACCAGGGCGGTCACCGCGGACATCGCGGTCCGGAACGTGATGTAGCGAAACACGTTGAACACGGGAAAGCGCGCGGCCAGAGGAAAGAGAAGCCGGTAGAGCATCTCTAACCCTTCCCCTTCCCGCCCAGAGCGGCGACCGCGCGCTCCAGGCCGATCCCGCGCGACGCCTTGAAGAGCGCCGCGTCCCCGGACGCGAGCACGCCCGCCAGGAACGCGGCCACGTCCTCGGGCGACCCGACGCAGCGCACCGCGCTCTCGGGCAGCCCCGCGGCGACCGCGCCCTCGCCGAAGATCCGGGCGCGCGCGCCGACGCACACCAGCAGATCCGCACGGCCGACGACGGCGGCACCCACCTCGCGGTGCCAGCGCTCCTCGTCGGGCCCGAGCTCGAGCATGTCGCCGAGGACCGCGATGCGGCGGCGCGCCGGCAGAACGGCCAGCGTCTCGAGCGCCGCTCGCATCGAGGCCGGGTTCGCGTTGTACGTGTCGTCGAAGAGGAGCGCCCCCGAGGCGTGGCGGACGAGCTCGCCCCGATGGGCGGCGGGACGGAGGGCCGCCGAGGCGGCCGCGCACTCCGCGGGGGAGACGCCGACGGCGAAGCCGATCGCCGCGGCAGCGAGGAAGTTCGCCACCTGGTGCGGGCCCGCCACGGGGAGGCGCACCGGCGCCTCGCCCTCCGGTGTCGCCAGCACGAAACGGCTTCCGTCGGACTCGGCAACGACCTCGCGCGCGGTGACGTCCGCGCCGCCCCCGCGGCCGAAGCGCACGACTCGCCCCCGGTGGCGCGCCGCGATCGCGGCCACGCGAGGATCGTCGGCGTTCGCGACGAACGTGCCGCCGGGCTTCAGGCCCTCGAGGATCTCGGCCTTTCCGTCGGCGATCGCATCGACGGACGCGAAGAACTGGAGGTGCGCGGGGGCGACGAGCAGGATCGCCGCGACCTCGGGCTCGAAGGCGCGGGAGAGCTTCGAGAGGTTGCCCGGCTCCGAGAGGCCCATTTCGCCGACCATCCATGCGGGCGTGCGCGGGAAGTTCAGGATCGACATCGGGAAACCGATCTGGCTGTTCTGGTTTCCGGGCGTCTTCTCCACCGCGAAGCGGCGCGCCAGGATCGCCGCCGTGAAGTCCTTCGTCGTGGTCTTGCCCGCGGAGCCGGTGATCGCGGCCAGGCGAAAGCCCGCCGCTTTCTTCGCCGCCGCCCCGAGGCGCAGCAGCGCCTCGACCGACTCCGGCGCGATGACCGCCGGGAATCCCGGGGGCAGGTCCGCCGGCCGCCGCTCGCCGAGCAGCGCTCCGGCCCCGCGGGCGGCCGCGTCGCGCGCATAGTCGTGGCCGTCCACGCGGGACCCGCGGATCGCGACGAAGAGATCGCCCGGCCGCACCTGCCGCGAATCGATGGCCACGCCCGACAGCGCGGCCGCGCCCTCGGCGGGCGCTCCCGCGGCAGAGGCGACGTCGTCGAGCGTGAACGTCACGAGCGCCCCGCGAACTCGGCCGCCACCTTGCGGTCGTCGAACGGGATCTCCGTCGCGCCGATGACCTGCGTCGTCTCGTGGCCCTTGCCGGCGATGACGACCACCGTGCCCGGGTTGGCGAGCTCGATCGCCTGCCGGATCGCCTCCCGGCGGTCGGCGACCTTCAGGTACTTCGTCGCGCCCGACGCGACGAGCCCCGCTTCGACCTCGCGGAGGATGGCCTCCGGGTCCTCGGTCCGCGGATTGTCGGATGTCGCGATCGCGATGTCGGCCAGCCGTCCCGCGATCTCGCCCATCGGCGCGCGCTTGCCCCTGTCCCGATCGCCCCCGCAGCCGAACACGAGGAGGATCTTCTTGTCCGTCAGCTCGCGGACCGCCTGCAGCAGGCGCTCGAGGGCGTCCGGCGTGTGCGCGTAGTCCACGAGGATCGGGTAGGACTGTCCCGCGTTCACGCGCTCGAGCCGGCCCGGCACGACCCCGACGCCGGCGATCGCCGCGGCGATGTCCGCCGGCGGCACGCCGAGGCACAGCGCCGCCGTCGCGGCCCCCGCCAGGTTCGAGACCTGGAAGCGGCCGAGCAGCGGCGAGTCGAGCGAGAGCCGCCCTCCCGGGAACGCGAGGTCGAAGGCGACGCCGGACAGGTCGCACCGGACCGACTCGGCGCGGAAGTCCGCCGCGCCCGCCGACGCCGAGAAACTCGCCAGCGGCGGCGCGACCTCGGCCAGAAGCCGGCGGCCGAACGCATCGTCGGCGTTGACGACGCCGCACGCCCCCGGCTTGCGCAGGCCGAAGAGCCGTTTCTTGGCCAGGAAGTAGGCCTCCATGTCGCCGTGGAAGTCGAGGTGATCCCGGGTGAGGTTCGTGAAGACCACGACGTCGAACCGGCATCCCAGGACCCGATCGAGCGCGAGAGCGTGGGACGACACCTCGAGCGCCGCGGCCTTCGCGCCGTCGGCGACCATCTCGGCGAGCAGGGCCTGAATCACCGGGGCCTCCGGCGTCGTCCGGTCGGCCTCGAGCGCCCGGCGCGGCGTCCGATAGCCGATCGTTCCGAGGAACCCGGCCTTGCCGTACCGCCGCCCGAGGATCGCTTCGAGAAGGAGCGTGGTCGAGGTCTTTCCGTTGGTGCCGGTCACGCCGGCCAGCACCAACTTCTCGGCCGGGTCGCCGTTCAAGTGGGCGGCCGCGAGGGCCAGCGCGCGGCGCGGCGCGGCGACCACGAGCCACGGCACGGCGGCATCCGGGGGAGCCGGGCGGTCCGAGACGACCGCCACGGCGCCGCGCCGGACGGCGTCGGCCGCGAAGGCGAGGCCGTCGGACTTCGCTCCGCGGAGAGCCACGAAGAGATCGCCCGGGACGACGCGGCGGGAGTCGTTCGTCACCCGCTCCACTTCGAGATCCCGCGCGGCGGGAGCGATCTCGGCGCCCTCGAGGGCGGCGGCGAGCTCCATCAACTTCACGGAGCCGACGGAGGCTGTGCCGTCTCCTCCGCGCGGCGCTCGCTGGCCCGGGACGGCGCCATCGCGTTCTCGGCGAGAAAAAGAGTGTGCACGGAGCCCGGCCGGATGGGCGAGCCGGCCGGAGGATCCTGGGCCACGACGAAGCCGGACCCCTGCAGGCGCGCGAGGACGCCGATCCGCGCGAAGAGGCCGAGGGCTTCGCGCGCCGACATCCCGACCGCCGTCGGTGTGCGCTCGTCGGTGCGGACCGCGCCGTCGGAGGCGCGGCGCGCGGCCGGGACGATTCCCGACTCGTACTGGGGCGGGCGCGGGGCCGCCTCCGCGAGGACGGCCGCCGGCACGCGCTGGTCGCGCGGCACGACGCGGAGGATCCCGAGGGCCTGGGACATCACCCGCGAGAAGAGCGGCGCGGCCACGTCCGCGGCGTAGTACTTGCCCTGGGGTTCCTCGACGACGACGACCGCCACGCAGCGCGGCGCGTCGGCCGGAGCGAAACCCGCGAAGTTCGGGACGTGGCGGCCGGCGATGTAGCCGCCGAAGCCGGCCTTCTGCGCCGTCCCGGTCTTCCCGGCCACCGCGAAGCCCGGGACCGCCGCCTTGCCGCTGTTTCCCCGCTCGACGACGCCGACGAGGATGCGGCGCATCGCGAGCGCCGTCGCCTCGGACAGGACCCGCACGGGCTCCGCGACGGGGACCGCGCGGACGGTTCCGCCCGGCTCCACGATCTTCGTGACGATGTGCGGTTGAACGAGCCGGCCGCCGTTGGCGACGATGGCCGTGATCCGTGCCAGCTGCAGCGCGTTCAGCGACACCTCCTGGCCCATCGAGATCTCGGCGTTCGAGAGCGCGGACCAGCGCGGCAGGGGCCGCAGGATCCCCGAGTTCTCGCCGGGAAGGTCCACGCCCGTGGGCAGGCCCACGCCGAACGACCGTGCGCCCTCGTACAGGCGCCGTGCGCCCAGGCGCAGACCGACGCGGATGATGCCGATGTTCGACGAGTGCTCGAAGACCCCGGCGAGCGTGAGCGCGCCGTAGCGGTGGCGGTCGGCCTCCTGGATCGTCGTGTTCGCGACCCGGATCGTCCCGTCGCCGGTGTCGATGATCTCGTCGAGCGAAACGAGGCCCTCGTCGAGGGCGAGCGCGCCGGTCACGATCTTGAAGGTCGAACCGGGCTCGTAGCAATCCGCGACGGCGCGATTGCGCCGGACGTCGGGGGGGTAGTGGCCGAAATCGTTGGGATCGAACAGCGGCGCCGAGGCCATCGCCAGGATCTCGCCGTTCCAGGGATCGAGGACGACCACGCTACCCGACTTCGCCCGGTGCTCGATCATCGCCGCGGCGAGCTCGTGCTCGGCCGCGAACTGGACGCCCGAGTCGAGCGAGAGGACGAGCGAAGCGCCCTCCTCCGCCGGCCGGCTGCTCGCGGTCTCCGCTTCGCCGTAACGGCTGCGCCGCGCGTCGGTCAGGGCCACGATTTCGCCCGGCTTGCCCCGGATGGTCCGGTCGTAGAGGTGCTCGAGGCCGGCCAGGCCCGCGTCGTCGGTTCCCACGAAGCCGAGAACCGCCGCGGCGAGGGTCCCTTTCGGGTAGAACCGCTTGGGCTCGGCGACGAGGTGGACGCCCGCGAGCTTGAGCGCGCGCACGCGGTCGGCCGCGCCCGTGTCGATCTGGCGCCGGACCCAGACGAAGCCGCGCTCCGACTTGAGTTTCTCGAGGATCTCCGAGGCCGGCATGTCGAGCAGCGGCGACAGCGCCTGCGCCGCGGCCTTCGGGTTCTCGACGTCGTCCGGAATCACGTACACCGAGGCCGCCTCGACCGAAACCGCCAGTTCGCGCCCCTCGCGGTCGAGGATCGATCCGCGGGATCCCTTGATCTCGATGCGCCGCTCCTGCTGGCGCTGGGCCCGCGCGCGGTACCGCGAGCCCTGCGCGATCTGGACCTGTACGAGCCGGCCCACGACGACCGCGGCCCACGCCGCGAGCAGGAGCGCGAACAGCCGCGTGCGGCCGCGTCGGACGCCGTTCACCGCGGGCCGTCTCCCGGAGCTTCGACGAATTGCACCTGCCCGGGGTGGGGCGGACGCAGGCTCTTCTTCTGGGCGAGCGCGGCCACGCGATCCGGCGAGGACGCGCGCCCGAGGTCGGCGCGCAGCCGCCGGCTCTCCTCGCTCAACTCCAGGACGGTCTTCTGGCGGGCCTCGCGCAGGTAGCCCACGCGCACCGTCTCGATGTGGAGCGCCGCGTAGGCGAGCAGGGCGCACGCCACCGGCAGCCCGGCCAGCAGGAACGTGGCGAGCTCCCTGCCGCGGCGCCGGTCGCGCTCGCGCGTCAGGTGCAGGTTCTCGACCCGCTTCGACTGGGCGTACAGGGTGCTCACGGGCGTTTCACCATCGTCAGACCGCCACGGCCTCCGGTTCGACCTTCTCGGCCGCGCGCAGGCGCGCGCTGCGCGAGCGGGGATTGCGGTCGACTTCCAGCTCCGAGGGCCGGATCGGACGCCGCGTCAGGACCTCGAGCGCCCTGCGGGCGCCGCACACGCACGCCGGCAGCCGCGGCGGGCAGAGGCACACACCCGCGTCCCGGCGGAAGGCCTCCTTCACGATGCGGTCCTCGAGAGAGTGATACGAGATGACGGCGACGCGGCCGCCCGAGTTCAGGCGGGCGACGGCCGCCGCGAGAAACCGGGCGAGGGCCACGAGCTCCTGGTTGACTTCGATGCGAAGCGCCTGGAAGACCCGGGTGGCGGGATCGATCTTCTCCCGTCCTCCCTTGTGCTCCGCGACGACCTTCGCGAGCTGCCGAGTGGTCGCGATGGGGCCACGGGCCCGTTCAGCCACGATTCCGCGCGCGATCTTTGCCGCCATTCGCTCCTCCCCAAAATCACGGAAAATCCGTGTGAGTTCTTCGACCGAGGACGTTGCCACGATGTCGGCCGCAGGCCGGCCGGTTTTCCCCATGCGCATGTCGAGCGGCCCGTCGCGGCGGAACGAGAATCCTCGTTCCGCGCGGTCGAGCTGCATCGAGGAGACCCCCAGATCCGCCAGGATGGCGTCGGGCGCCGGCGACCCCTCGAGGACGAGCTCGAGATCGCCGAAGTCCGCTTCCTCGAGGATGACGCGATCGCCGAAGCGGGCGAGCCGTTCACGCGCGGCCGCCAGGGCGTCCGGGTCCCGATCGAGTCCGAGCAACCGCACCGCGCGCCCCCGTTCGAGCAGGGCCTCGGCATGGCCGCCTGCGCCGACCGTCGCGTCCACGAAGAAGCCGCCGCGCTCGGGCGCGAGCAACCGGACGACTTCTTCGAGAAGGACGGGGACGTGGGCGCGAGGTTCAATCGGCGTTCCCTTTTCGATTTGCGAGTCCCGATTTCCGATTCCCGTTCACAACAGCAGCTTCGACAGTTCGTCGTAGTCCTCGGGACCGAACTCCTCGGTCGCGAGCTTCTTGGCCAGGCCGCCGCGGTCGGAGACGACGAGGTGATCGATGTTGCCCGTCACCACGACGTCGGCCGGAAGGCTCGCGGCGTCGCGCAGGATCTGCGGGACGAGCACGCGGCCCTGCCCGTCGATCGCCGCGTCCTGGCCGTAGAAATTGACCCGCTCGAGAAACTTGTTCTTCGCCCGGTGAATCGCCGGAAGCTCCGCGAGCTTTTCCTCGAGGGCGCGCCAGATTGGCAGCGGATAGAGAAGGAAGTTCCGGCCGTGCAGAGAGGTCACGAACAGGTCGCGGCCGAACGCCTCTTCGATCTGTTGACGGAAGAGATTCGGCACCTTCAACCGGCCCTTCTCGTCGAGACGGGCCGGCGCGCTTCCACGAAAGCGATCCATCCTTTAATGTCGTCCCGTTCGAGTTCCGGGACCACTTTCTCCCACTTTTAGCCAGATTTGGCCACTGGCGGATGTTAGGAGTGCCGTGGTTTATTAGTCAAGAGAAGAAGATTGCCTAAAAAAATTAGGAGCGCTAAACGGGCGTAAGGCCCTCGCCCAAGGACTTGTGCAACGCGGCGCTCAAGGCCAGAGCGCCTGCGCGCCTTCGTGCCACTCGCTCGTCAACTCGAGCCAGAGGGCGAGGCCCTTGAAGTCGCCAAAGCGCGCGTAACGCCGGGCGATCGCGCGGTCCACCGTCTTCGCCGGGCCGGGATGGAGGCGCCGGTACTGCTTTCGGACCCACGAGTCCAGGGCGAGAAAGTCGTGCCGCCCGAGGATGCGCAGCAGCCCCTCCGCGGCATAAGGCCCGAAGCCATGCTCGCCGAGAATGGCCTCGCGGACCGCGCCGGAAGGCGCCGCGCGGCTCTCCCATTCGGCCAGGTCGAGCTTTCCCGAGTCGACCCGCCGCGCCAGGCGCGACAACGCCTCGGCCCGGTACCCGCAGCGGACCCGGTCCCGCAGCCGGCGCGGGGAAAGGCGCGCGAGGGAGGCCGGACCGGGGAAGGCGGCGCCGCCGTCGCCCGCCAGCGCAACCAGGCGCGCGACCATGCCGCGCGTGGCGGCCCACGAACAGTTGGTCGTCAGGAGCATCTTCACGGCATCTTCGAAGAGGGTGGGAGCGCGGAGCATGCGGCCGCCGCCTCGGGACAGCGCGCGCCGCAGCTGGGGATCGTCCCCGAGCATCCCGTCGAAGCCGGACAGATCGAGGTCCAGGGAGAAAATGCGCCGCGTCAGCCGCTCGAGCGCCGCGCGGCTGCCGGCCTGGCCCGAGACTTCCAGCCTCCCGTCGCGGACCCGAAAGGAGAGTGCCGTCGGGCCGGCCAGGACGGCCGTGAGCACCCCCGCGCCGGCGTCGTAGGAAAAGGGAGGCAGGTCGTACCAGCCGTGCGAGCGCACGACCGCGTCGAAGGAAAAATCGGAAGGCAGGGAGAGACGAAGGCGCACGGACCGGACCGGAGGCTAGCTCGCCTTCTTCTCGTCCAGCTTCGCCAGCTCCGGCACGTAGATCTTGACGAACGCGTCGCGGCGCAGCTTGTCCATGTATTCCGTGAAGCGTTTCTCGTAGAGGTCGTCGGAGATGCGCTTGCGCAGGTCTTCCTTGACCTCGGGGAAGGGCTTGAACCCCGCGGCCTTGCGGTCGGTCACCCGGAAGAGGTGGATCGAGTCGGACAGAAGCGCCGGTGCCGGGTACTCG
>DATMNJ010000111.1:0-2743 GCA_035569175.1 Thermoanaerobaculia bacterium
CGGCGCGAGGAGGGAAGGCGCGGTCGGAGAATCCTCCGCGTGCTTGCGCCTGAGCTCCTGGAGGCTTCCGCCGTCGAACGCCTTGCGCCCGGTCGAGAGCTCGTAGAGAACCAGACCAAGCGCGTAGATGTCGCTGCGCACCGAGGCGCCCTTGCCCGCCAGCACCTCGGGAGCCATGTACGCCGGCGTGCCCGACACTTCGCCGTCGGGCACGTCGTTCGCCGCCACCGCCAGGCCGAAGTCCGTGATGCGTGCCCGACCCCGCCCGTCGATCATGACGTTCGCCGGCTTCAGGTCGCGGTGGAGGACGCCCCGGTCGTGGGCAGCCGCGAGCCCCGCGCACAGCTCCCGGGCGATCTCGAGTGCCTTGTCGGAAGGAAGCCGGCCGATGCGCCGCAAGAGCGAGGCGAGATCCTCGCCGTCCACGTACTCCATCGACAGGTACTGCTGCCCGCCGATCTCGCCGACGTCATAGACGCGGCAGACGTTCGGATGCGAGACCTGGCGCGCGGTTCGCACCTCGGCGTAGAAGCGCTCGATGCGGTCCGGGTCCGCGGCGAAGGGGCGCGGCAGGAACTTGAGCGCGACGGGCTGCCCGAGCTTGAGGTCATCGGCACGGTAGACCTCGCCCATGCCGCCGCGCCCGAGCAGGCCGATGACCCGGTACCGTTCGATCAGAACCTCGCCCGGCGTGAAACCGCCGGCGTCGATCGAGTCGGAGGAGGCGAGGCGGCCAACCTTCGAAGACGAGGGCGAGCGCTGCGCCGCCCGCGCCACCGACGGCGAAGCCATGTTCGTCGGAAGCTGCGAAACGGACGAGACCGCTTCACCGCAGGCGGGACAGAAGTGGGCCGGGCCCGGGACCTCCGCGCCGCACCTGGGGCAGAGAGTCACTGGGCGGCCGCCATCGAAATCAGTTCTTCTTTTCCGGCGGCGCCTGCGGAGCCGGCCTGGCGCCGGGTGTCACCCCGGGCCGTTGCGGCATGGCCATCTTCGAGACCTTTCCCGTGATGACCGGCGTCCACGTCTTGCCGTCCGGCGAGGTCTCCCAGCGCAACGCGTAGCCGTCGGGCGTCGTCCCGGACATCGTTTCGCGCGTCTTGAGCAGCTTGTCGCCCACCATCGATTCGCCCGACCACGTCCAGACCTCGTCCTTCAGCGTCCCAGTCGCGGTCTCGGCGTGGCCCTGGCTGTCGAAGCTCCACCACTTGTAGACCTTCTTCTCGGCGTCATAGCCGAGGATGCCCTGGATCTGCTTGGTGCCCATCGGCCCCTTCGTCTCGATCATGCAGCCGACGAAGAACTTGCCGGGCATCCACCGGCACATCTCCCGGCCCTGCATCGCACCGTCCTGGCCCGCGGCGGTGGACTTGACCGTCGCCTCGATCGTCCACGGGCCCAGGAAATAGCCGAGCTTCTCGATCTCGGGAGACGGCTTCGGGCCGTCCGGCGTTTTCTGATCGGGCTCGGCCGCCCGAAGGGACGCCGCGATCCCGATCGCCGCGACCGCCGCCAGGATTGTTCTCCGGTCCATGCGTCCTCCTCGTTTGGATCGGCGAATCGTACCGCAGCCGTCCGGGTTATCCTTTCGGACATGAGATACCCACGCGCTGGATTGCTCGCCCTCTCGACCGTCCTGTTCTCGGGAATCCTCCTCGCCGCCGTCGAGGGTTCCGCCGGCGGCCTGCGCTGGACGATGCCGGCCCGTTGGCAGGTCGGCGCGGCGCAGCCGATGCGCGTTGCGAGCTACACGATCCCATCCGCGCCGGGCACGGAGCCGGGCGGGTGCGGCGTCTTCTATTTCGGCAACGGCCAGGGAGGCGGCGTCGAGGAGAACCTCGCGCGCTGGGCGGGCCAGTTCGAGGGCGGCAGCGCTCCGAAGAAATCCGACCGCACGGTCAACGGCGTCAAGGTCCACCTCATCACCGTTTCGGGCACGTACCTCGCGCCTTCAGGCCCGATGATGCAGTCGCAGGGCAAGAAGCCCGGCTGGAGTCTCTCGGGCGCCATCGTCGAGGCCCCGGAGGGACTCGTGTTCTTCAAGTGCGTGGGCCCGTCCGCGACGATCGAGAAAGCGCAGCCCGAAGTCGACGAGCTCCTGAAGTCACTGGCAAAGGCCGGAGCGGCCAAGGCGTAGCGGCCGCCTCGACGCCTGCCTCAATACGTCTTCAAGAACTCCCTGACCCCCGGCTCCTGCGCGGCCTTGGAGGCGATGCAGAGATCGATTCCTTCGAGCGTCTGGGCAAGATTGCGCGGGCCGCCCGGCAGCTTGCCGGCGCGGTCCTTGAAGAACGCGTCCACGGTCTTGCGGTGTTCCGGGTCGCAGAAGGCCCCTCCGAAGAACGGCATGATGCCCGTCTGCTCGTGGGGCAACCGCGCGACGATCGCGTCGTAGTTGGTCGTCATGAAATCCCACACCAGCTGACGGCTGCCCTCCTGCTGGGAGGCGTTGAACAGGATGCCTCCGGCTTCCCGCGAGTCGAAGTCGCTCGACAGAAAAAGGCCAAGCGCCTTGCGGACCAGGGCGGGATCCGAAAACGATCCGAGCGAATTCAGCAGCCGCGTGCGGTCGCGACGAACCTTCGCCGCCTTCGCCGCGTCGAGGAAGCGGTCGAAGAGGGCCCGGTCGCCGTGCCGCGCGGCCACGTCGAGCATGGCGCCGACGATGTCCGCGCCGACCGCCTCGCGCTCGTCGAGCCAGCGCAGCGCCAGCCGCTTCGCCTCGGCCTGAAGCTCCGGCTCG
>DATMNJ010000112.1:0-3610 GCA_035569175.1 Thermoanaerobaculia bacterium
GCCCCCGACGGCTCCTTCGTCCTGCGCGGCGCCCGGGTGATCCCGATGCAGGGCGATACCGTCCTCGAGAGCGCGGATGTCCTCGTGACCGGCAACCGGATCGCGGCGGTCGGCCCGGCGGGCACGGTCGCGGCGCCGGCCGGAGCACGCGTCTACGACGGCAAGGGCAAGACGGTCATCCCCGGCTTCATCGACACGCACGCCCACCTGCACTACTCGGGCTTCGAGCTCTTCCCGGAAGCCAAGTGGGAGTACCTCGCCAACCTCGCCTACGGCGTCACGACCGTGTACGACCCGTCGGCGCCCTCGCTCGACGTCTTCGCCCAGGCCGAGGACGTCGAGGCCGGCCTCATGGTGGGGCCGCGGGTCTACTCGTCGGGCGACGTGCTCTACGGCGGCCAGCAGGCCGACGTCTTCGCCGAGGTCAACAACCTCGACGACGCGAAGCACCAGGTGCGGCGCATGAAGGCGTACGGCGCGCGGATGATCAAGGTCTACCAGCAGCCCCGCCGCTCGCAGCGGATCTATTTCGCCGAGGCCTGTCGTGAGCTCCACATGCTGCTGACGGCCGAGGGCGCCGGCGAGCTCGACACGGACCTCACGATGGCGATGGACGGCTTCACGGCCTGGGAACACGCGCTCCCGGTCGCGCTCGGCAAGGAGACGGTCGAGTTCATCGCGAAGTCCACGACCTTCTACACGCCGACTTTGCTCGTGGCCTACGGCGGGCCGTGGGGCGAGCTCTACTACTGGCAGACCGCCAACCCGCACGACGACCCGAAGCTCAATCGCTTCGTCCCCCACGAGTCGCTGGACCGGATGGCGCGCCGGCACCCGTGGATCTGGCCGGCCGAGTACCACTTCCCGACCGTGGCGCACGGCGCCGCCGAGGTCCTGCGCGCGGGCGGCAACGTCTCGCTCGGCGCGCACGGGCAGCTCCAGGGCCTCGGGCCCCATTGGGAGATCTGGGCGATGGCCGGTGAGGGCGCGCCGCAAAAGAACTGGGCGATGACCCCGATGGAAGCCCTGCGCGCCTCGACGATCCTCGCCGCTGAAAAGATCGGCTTCGCGCCGGACCTCGGCTCGATCGAAGCCGGCAAGCTCGCGGACTTCATCGTTCTCGACGCCAACCCGCTCGAGGACATCCACAACACGGCGAAGATCCGCTGGGTCGTCAAGAACGGCGAGATGTGGGAGGGCGACACGATGAAGAGGCTCTGGCCCACCGAGGCCCCGCCGCCCAAGTTCTTCTGGAAGAAGGACGCGGAACCGGCCAGGTAGGAAGTCGCCGCGAACGAATCGCTCCGGAGCCTCGGTCATCCTGAGGCGCCGGAGGGTCCGAGAGATCCGTTTCGTCGCCGCGGGGCGTCCCGAACGCCCGGCGCAGTAGACTCACCCGACTTCCCGGAGGCAGCATGAAGCGGTTGCTCAAATGGATCTTCCGGCTCGTTGCCGGCACCCTCCTCGTGCTGCTGACGATTCTCCTTCTGCGAGCGTTCGACGCGCGCGGAAAAGCCCCTCTCGAAGTCTGGCACGGCACGCTCGACGCCGAGGTCACCGAGAAGGATCTTCCGCCCGCCGCGACGCTGGCCGACTACGTCCGGCTGGAGGACGCCGTCTTCGCCGAGATGGAACGCAAGGTCATCGCCCGCGTCCCGGAGAAACGGCGGGATCGCTACAACCGCTACTCCGCCGAGGGCGTCGTCAATCCCCTCCGCTTCCCGAAGAACTGGAATCGCACCTACGAGCTGGTGCCCGACGGCGAAATCCGCGGCGGCGTGCTTCTCCTGCACGGGCTGACGGACTCGCCCTACAGCGTCAAGGCCGAGGCCGAGCTCTATGCGCACGAAGGGTTCTATACCCTGTGCCTCCGCGTGCCCGGCCACGGCACGATCCCGGGCGCTCTGACGGTGGCGCGGTGGCAGGATTGGCGCGCCGCCGCGCGGCTCGGCGCCCGGGCCGTGCGGGCCCGGGTCGGGCCGAAGCTGCCGTTTCACGTCGTCGGCTACTCGAACGGCGGCGCGCTCGCCGTGCAGTACGCGCTCGACGCGCTCGGGGACGCCGCCCTCCCGAAGCCCGACCGCCTCGTTCTCATGTCGCCGATGATCGGCGTCACGCGCTTTTCGGGATTGGCGACGCGGCTGGCCCGTTGGGTCAACGCGATCGGCGCGATCCCCTACTTCGCACAGTCGCGCTGGATGGACATCCAGCCCGAGTACAACCCGTTCAAGTACAACTCGTTCCCCGCGTTCGCCGGACAGCAAACCACCGAAATCACCGCCGAGATCCAGGCCTCCCTCGCGCGCGAAGCCTCGAGCGGGCGGATCAAGCAATTGCCGCCGATCCTCGCCTTCGCCTCTCTCGTGGACTCGACCGTGGACACCTGGGCCACGGTCGACGCGCTCTTCGGGCGCCTCCAGGACAACGGCAGCGAGCTCGTCCTCTTCGATGTCAACCGCTCGGCGGTCGCCATGGGATTCCTGAAGGCCAACTTCGACGCGCGCCTGGCGGACCTCGTCGGGCGTGCCGACCGCCACTACACCCTGTCTCTCGTGACGAACGCCCGGGCGGGCGAGCCCGAGGCCGTGGTCAAGACCGTCGTTCCGGGATCCGCTGCGATCGCCGAGACCCCGCTCGGCTTGGCGTGGCCGCCCCAGATCTTCTCGCTTTCCCACCTCGCAGTTCCGTTTCGCGCCGACGACCCGCTTTTCGGAATCGCGCCCGACACGTCGACCGGCTACGGCCTGCGGCTCGGGCTGATGGCCCCGCGCGGCGAGCGCGGCGTGCTCACGGTCCCGATGGACCAGTGGATGCGGTTGAATTGCAACCCCTTCTTCCCCTACCTCGAGGCGAAGGTCCGGGCGGCGATCCGGAAAGAGCCGGTCTAGGCGTCGCCCAGCCGCTCCAGCACGTAGCGCCGGATGTCGAGGCTCTGGTCCTCCATCGGGGCGTAATACCCGAACCGGTGCACGCGCGAGGACACCCCGCGCTGGACCTGCTCGCAGATCGCCCAATCCTGCCGGTTGATGAGATCCCAGAACTCGACGGCGTCGGAGGGATCGAAGCCGGGCCGAGCGACCTCGGCGGCGTCGAAGAGAAACTCGCACTCGACGCGCGTGCGGTCCGGCGCCTCCGGGGTCAGGAGGAACGCCGCGACGTGCTCGGGCGACAGCGAAAGGAAGAGGTTCGGATAGACGAGCTCTCCCTTGTGCCGGACCTTCTCCTCGTCGGAGAGCTCCGGAAAGGCCGCCCGCGTCGTCGTTCCGTCCCTCGTGAAGGTGAAGGCGCCGTCGCGGTGAGGAACGCCGTGATCCCAGTCCAGGCCCGCGCCGCCGGCCTCCTTGAATGCGGGCACGACCTCGCAGAGCTCGGGGTGGACTCCCGCGCAGTGGTAGCACTCGTTGTAGTTCTCGGCGACCACCTTCCAGTTGGCATGGACGTCGTAAACGATGCGATGCCCGGTTGCCAGAGATGCGAGTGGATAGCGGCGCACGCGCTCGGGCAGGGGTCCGAGCTGACCGGCGAAGTCGCGGCCGACGGGACCCGCCGGCCAGAGATTCAGGAAGAAGAAGCCGCCCCAGAGCTCGATGCCCACCGGGTGAAGGGAGAA
>DATMNJ010000113.1:0-4343 GCA_035569175.1 Thermoanaerobaculia bacterium
GCCGGGTCTCGAGGCCGGCGACGCGCCGCGTCAGCGGCTCGAGCGCGACGGGAGCCTTTCGCGGCGGGGGCAGCTTCGCCAGGCGCGTGTACGCCGTCGTGAACCGCGACAGCGCCTCGGCTCGGGAGGCGATGACGGCGAGGCCCTGCCGCAGGTCCGAGCGCCAGTCCTCCGGAGGCGCCGCGGCCCCCGCGAGCGTCTGGAGGCTGCCCGCGATCGACTGGATCGGGGCGAGCGAGTTGTTCAGCTCGTGGCCGAGGACGCGGATCAGGCGCTGCCATGCCTGCCGCTCTTCCTCGCGCAGCGGCCGGCTCACGTCGGCGAGCACGAGGAGACGGTGCGGTGCGCCGCCGAGGCGAAACACGGTTTGCCGGATCTCCCATCGGCCCGCTCCGCCGGGAAAGCTCGCCTCGAGGATCTGTGGCGCCCCCTCCTCGAGGAAGGCGGCCAGGCCGAGCTCGTCGGCGCGGCGTCCACGCAGGCGAGGCTCCGACTGGCCGAGCAGCCGCTCGCCGAAGCGGTTGACGAGCCGGAGCTGTCCCGCGTCGTCGAACGCGAAGACCGCGACCGCGATCTCCGCCATGACCTTCGAGAGCAGGGCCGTCGCCTCGAGGGCGCCGAGGCGCTGCTCGCGCAGGGTCTCCGCGAGGGCGTTGACCTCGACGAGGACCTCGCCGAGGGAGTCGTCCGGGCGCGCTCCGCGTGCGCGAATCGAAAAGTCCTCCTCGCGCATGGCGGCCAGCAGGTTCGACACCGTCTGGAGGGGCCGCACCACCCGCTCGCGCAGCGCCTGGGTGAAGGCGAGCCACGCGACGACGACGAAGACCGTCAGCGTCCAGCGCACCTTGGCGGTGTAGTCGCCGGTCCAGAGAATGCCCAGGGCCGTGACGACGGCGGGAAGGGCCGCGCCGAGCGCGAGCAGGACGACCCGCCGATCGTGCGCCAGCGGTCTCTGCGTCACGGAGCTACTGCCCGTACTTCTCGAGCCGCCGGTAGAGGGCGCTGCGCGAGACCCCGAGCGCCCGCGCGGCCTGGCTGACGTTGCCTCCAAAGCGTTCCATGGCCTTGCGCACGAGAAGACCCTCGACCTCCTCGAGCGAGAGCTCCTCGAGGCGCGCGCCATCCCCGCCCCGGCGCAGGGCGAGATCCACGGGACGCACGCGGTCGCCCGCCGCCATGAGCACGGCGCGCTCGACGGCATGGTCGAGCTCGCGCACGTTGCCGGGCCAGGGATGGGCGAGGAGCGCCTCGAGCGCGGCGCTGTCGAAGCCGGTGAGAGGCTTTCGGTAGCGCCGGGCGTGGGCAGCCAGGAAATGCTGGGCGAGCGGCGGGATGTCCTCGCGCCGTTCGCGCAGGGGCGGAACGTGGATCTCGATCGTGTTCAGGCGGAAGAGCAGGTCCTGCCGGAAGCGGCCGCCCGCGACCTCCGCGCGCAGGTCGGAGTTCGTGGCCGAGAGGATGCGGACATCCGACCGGATGGTGCGCGAGGACCCGACCCGCTCGAACTCTCCCGTCTCGAGGACCCGCAGCAGCTTGGCCTGCTGCGAGGCGGGGACGTTGCCGATCTCGTCGAGGAAGAGCGTGCCGGCCTGGGCCAGCTCGAAACGTCCGACCCGGTCGGCGCGCGCGTCGGTGAACGCGCCCTTGACGTGGCCGAACAGCTCGCTCTCGAACACGCCCTCCGAGATCCCGCCCGCGTTCAGCGTCACGAAGGGCCGGCCCGAGCGCGGCGAGGCGGCGTGCAGCGCCCGCGCCACGACGGCCTTGCCGCTGCCGTTCTCGCCGGTGATGAGGACGTTGGCATCCGACGGCCCGACGCGCGCGATCACGTCGAGGACGGGCCGCATCGCGGGGGAGGAGGCGATCATCGCGGGCTGCGCCTCGTGGCGCAGGAGGCGATTCTCGGCCTCGAGGCGCTCTCCCTGGCGCAGCGCGCGGCCGAGCGCGATCTGCGTCCGGAGCGTCGCCAGCAGGCGCGCGTTGTCCCACGGCTTCTGGACGAAGTCCCGCGCGCCGCGGCGCATGGCTTCGACGGCCAGGTCCACGGTGCCCCAGGCGGTCATGACGAGGACGGGCAGGTGCGCGTCGAGCTGACGGATGCGTGCGAGCAGATCGAGCCCCTCTTCGCCGGAGGTCGTGTCGCGCGCATAGTTCAGATCGATGAGGACGGCGTCGAAGTCGCGGGCCTCCAGCGCGGCCAGCGCCCCGGCGGGGGAGGACGCCGACTCGCATTCGAGACCCTCGCCCTTGAGCAGGAGGCGGAGGGCCTCCAGCACGTCCTTCTGGTCGTCGGCGATGAGGACGCGGGCGCCGGCCGTCACGGGGAGCGCTCGTGGACGCGGTGCCCGGCGGCGGTGAGCGCCGCGACGGCGCGCGCGAGCGTCCCTTCCGGCACGAGCACGTAGTCCGTGTCGTAGGTCGAGACGGCGAAGATCGAGACTCCGGCGGCCGCCAGCGGCGTCGCGAGCGAAGCGAGGATGCCGGTGAGGGCAAAGTCGAGCGTGCCGGCGACGGCAATGGCCCGCCAGCCGCGGTGGGCCGTGACGCCGTCCGGCGCCGCGCCGTCGCGGCACACGATCGAGGTCTCGCCGGACGTGCGCGTGACGCTGTGGAATGCTCCGGCCTCGGCCCACGGCGGCAGAAGCGCGGAGGGATCGAGGCGGCAAATCGCGAGGGTCTCCGGCAGGATCTCGAGCGTCAGCGGCGTCAAACCGCTCACCGGGGACGGAAGTCGAGGGCCCCGGAGTTCATGCAGTAGCGCAGCCCCGTCGGTTCCGGGCCGTCGTCGAAGACGTGGCCGAGGTGCGAGTCGCAGCGCCGGCAGAGGACCTCGGTGCGTGCCATGTACATGCTGGCGTCCTCGCGCGTCTTGACGCTCGTTTCGCTGGCGGGTGTCGAGAAGCTCGGCCAACCGGTGCCCGAGTCGAACTTCGTCTGCGAGTCGAAGAGCGGGTTGCCGCAGGCGGCGCAGGCATAGACGCCCTGGGCGTGGTGGTTCCAATACTTTCCGCTGAAGGCGCGCTCGGTCCCCTTCTGGCGCAGGATCCGGTATTGCTCCGGAGTCAGCCCCGAGCGCCACTCTTCGTCGGTCTTCTCGACGCGGTTGGCACGGTCGTCGGCCACGGGCGCAATCTACCACCAAGCCGAGGCGGCGATCGCGGTGAAGCCGGGCCTGCCGGCCTGGACGATCGCGGTCACAGGCTCACCCTCACTCGCTCCGGAGCGCATCGAGCGCGTCGGTCCGGGCGGCGCGGATGGCCGGGGGCAGGGCCGCGGCGAGGGCGACGACCGCCATGAGCGCGGTTCCGACCGCGAAAATCCCGACGTCCGTCGCCTTCACGCCGAAGAGGATCGATTCGACGGCGCGGCCGAGGGCGTACGCGCACGGCAGTCCGATCGCGCCGCCGATCACGAGGAACCGGACGACCTCCTTGAGGATCAGGCTCCGCACGGCGGCCGGGTCGGCGCCGAGGGCCATGCGCACGCCGATCTCCTGGCGCCGCGCGGCGACGGCGAAGGACAGGACCCCGTAGATGCCGAGGGCGGCGAGAACCGCCGCGAGAACGCCGAAGGCGCCCGACAGCATCACGATCACACGTTCGGTCACGAGCGAGTCGTCGATCCGCGTCTGCAGCGCCGCGAGATCGTAGATCGGGAGCTCGCGATCGAGTCCCTGGACCGCCGCCCGGATGGTGCCGGCCATCGCCTTCGGATCCGAGTGCGTCCGCAGGTAGAAGGTCAGCTCGCCGATCTTCGAGTCCTGGAGGTAGGGCTGGTAGGCGAACGGGACCTCCTCCTCGTCCACCTGCGCGGCCTTGCTGTTGCGCACCACTCCGACGATCTCGATGTCCGGCGGCCCCGAGTCCTCGGGGCCGAACGAGAGATGTTTGCCGAGCGGGCTCGCCCCGGGCGAATACTTCCTGGCGAACGCTTCGTTGACGATCGCGACCTTCGGTGCTCGGATGTCGTCGGTCACGGCGAACTCCCGGCCGGCGACCAGCGGAATCCCGAGGGTCGCAAAATAGGACGGGCTGACGAGGTTCTGGCGCGCGCTGCGATCCTCCCGTGCGGCCGGATCCTGTCCCTCGATCGTGACGCTGCCGCTGGCCGTGGAGCCTTCCATGGTCGCGATGGTGGCCGCGGCGACCGAGCGCACGCCCGGCAGCGCGCCGAGCTTCTCGGTGAGCTGGCGGGCAAAGTCCGCCGTGCGCTCGGCGGAATAGCCGTTCAACTTCGGCGCGACCGAGAAACCGATCACCTGGTCGGGCTGGAATCCGAGGTCGACCCGGCCGAGGTTGTGGAGGCTGCGGACGAAGAGCCCGGCGGCCACGAGGAGCACGAGG
>DATMNJ010000114.1:0-3887 GCA_035569175.1 Thermoanaerobaculia bacterium
CGAGGAGTTCGCCGTCCCGATGGAAGAGCGGAGCCTCGACGCTTACGAGAACGGCTGGAAAGAGGCGAACAAGCTCGGCATCTACAACCAATGGACGGCCAAGATGCGCGACGCGCTCGGCCGCCTCAACAGCGAGCTCTATCCCCCCTTCAAGGAGACCGGCTTCGAGGTCCGCTCGCAGGCCCCCCTGCCGATGCCCGCCCTCATCGACGCCCCGAACCGCGCGGTCGCCACGACGCCCGCGGCGGCCAAGTGAGACCGAGAGAATTCACAGAAAGATCACGAAGATCAGAAGGTCGGAATACTGTGAAAACACATCCTTCTGATCTTTTGATCTTTCTGTTCGTTCTCCTCTCGGCAGGGTGCGGAGGGGGCAAGGCGAGCGCCCCGAAGGGACCCGCGACGCTCTCGCTGCCGCCGGCGAACCCGCAAGCCGTGGGCAAGATGGTGCAGGGCGTGCAGGCCGCGAAGGACGGTCAACGGGATCGCGCCGCGTCGCTGCTGAAGGAGGCCATCGCGCTCGACGCGAACCTGTGGGAGGCCCGGTACGACCTGGGCGCCATCCTGGGCAACGAGGGCGACCTCGCGGGATCCGAGGACTCGCTGGCGCTCGCTGCGAAGCTCGCGCCGGACTCGCAGGACGTGGCCGTGGCGCTGGCGGACGTGCGCCGCCGTCGAGGTGAGCAGAAGGAGGCCGCCGACGGGCTTGCGGACTTCGTGCAAGACCACCCGAACGCCGTCGAGGCGCGCACGCTGTTCGTGGCGGCGCTGCGCGAGAGCGGGCAGATCGACAAGGCCATCGCCGAGGCGCGCGAGGTGCTGGTGCGCAAGCCCGCCGACGCGTCGGCGCTGGCCGAGCTGTCGCTCTCCCACCTCGCCAAGGGCGAGAAAGAAGCGGCCGCGCTCCTCGCCAAGCAAGCGCTCGACTCGAGCCCGAACAGCGCGGTCGCCCATCGCGCGACAGGCCTGCTCGACCTCGCCAACGGCGACGACGCAGAAGCCTTCGCGGAGTTCCGGAAGGCCGCCGACGCCGACCCGCATGACACGACGTCGCGCCTGAACATGGGGGTGGTGCTCCTGCACGCGGGCGCGTACAGCAAGGCCGAGGAGCAGTACCGGGAGATCCTCAAGGTCTCGCCCGGCGACACGCAGGCCGAAGTCGGCCTCGCGGCGGCGCTCCGCGGCGCGACCGACGCGGCCCACCCGCAGAAGCTCGAAGAAGCCCGCGCGCTGCTCGAGAAGGTGCTCGCCAGCGATCCGCACGAGACGAGCGCCCTCTTCAACCTCGGCGTCCTGTATGCCGACTTCCTGAAGCGCTCTGCCGACGCGGCGCCGTACTTCAGGCGCTTCCTGGCGGATGCACCGAGCGATCACCCTCTGCGAGCCGACGCCGAGAGATACATGTCGGCGGCAGCGGCCGCCGCCACGGGACCGTCCGCGGCAGCGGCCGCCGCCACGGGACCGTCCGCCGCGCCGGCGAGCGCCCCGCCTGCGCCCTCGCCCGCCCAGGCGCCGGCTTCCCCACCTGGCCGCCCGTCTCCTCCCCCGCCGCCGGCGAAGAAGTAGGAAGCGATTTCGTAGAAGAAGCCTGCAGCTCGATCGGGGTAGACTGCAGTGCAATGGGCCTTCGTCGCGCGCGCGTCGTCCTGATCGCGCTGGCCGCTCCGGCGCTCGTTGCGGTGGTGGCCACCGGAGCGCTGGCGCAGAGCAAGCCGGCGGCGCCGAAGCCGCATGCCGGCGCGCGAGCGCCGGCGCCGAAGAAGCCGGCGACCTCCGACACGGCCCCTTCGAGCGGCGCGGCCGCCTTTGGCGCCGGCGTGGTCGCGCAGCCGGCCCCGAACGCGCCCGGGAGCAGCAACGTCGACGCGGGCTACGTCGAGACCAGGACGACGGACGGAGGCACGCGCGTCTTCAAGTTCAGCGAGCTCGACATCGAGGGCCGCCTCAAGAGCCCGCAGCTCGTCTACTTTCTCCGGCGCGTGCGCGCGGAGTTCTCCGCGGGAGACCTTGGTCATCGCAGCTTCATGCGCGAGATGTCCGAGACCCGAAAGGAGTCGAGCTTCTGAGCATGAACGCGACGCCCGCTCTCCCGAGTCATGTGCTCCGCGTGGCCGCCACGTGGGGTACGACGATCGTCGGCGTCAAGATGCTCGACCCCGGGCAAGACTGCGTGCTCGGCGAGGTGCCTGGCGCGCTCGCGGCGATGCCCGACGGCCTCGATGCGTCGGCGGCGCCGCTGCGCGCCGTCGGCGGAGGCTGGGAGCTCGACGCGCGCGGCGCCATCAGCGGGTCGCTCATGCTGCGCGGGCGCGAAGAGAACGTGCCGGGTCTCGCGAGGGCCGGCGCACCCGTGCCCGTCCTTCCCGGCGACTACGGGCTGATCCAGTACGGCCTCTTCTCGGTGTTCTTCCAGTACACCACCCCGGCGTCGGCGCTCGAGCAGAAGAAGCGCTCGCCCTGGCTCCGGCCGCTGGTCCTCTTCTGGCGCCTGCTGACCGACGACCCGCTGGTCGGCTTGTCGCTCTTCTCGAGCATCGTCTTCCACCTCGGGCTCATCGGCCTTCTCATCATCAACTGGACTCCCGACGAATACCGCCTTCCGCCGGAGCTCGTGAGCCCGGAAGACTACGCGGCCCTCTTCGGCCTGAAGCGCGTGCTCCCCGAGATGGAGCCGGTCGCGCCCGCGAAGGACGAGAAGGCGGGCGGCGGGAAGGGCGTCAAGGATCCCGGCGCGAAGGACCCGAAGAAGCAGGGCGGTGGCCAGAAGATCGTCGGCAAGGAGGGCAAGGCGGGTCTGAACGGCAAAGAAGATCATTCGGAGCTCCCGGGCGAGATCAAGCCGACGACGAACTACGGCGGTCTGAGCGAGGCGCTCGCCGACACCGGGACCGACATCAAGAAGACACTGAGTGAGATCGCGACCGTCGCCGACGCGCTGGGCGGGCTCAACTCGAACAACGTCGTTCTGGGAAGCGGGCCGGGAACCGGGCTGCACGGGGCGGGCTCCGGGGGAGGTGGCACGGGCGCGGGCGTGATGTTCGGCTCCGGGACGCTCAACACGGGTTGGGGGCCTGGCAACGGCGGCGGCTTCGGGTCGGGCGCAGGCGGACCCGGCGGCCGGGGAAGCGGCGGCTTCGGCGGAGGCGGCAACGGCAACGGGACAGGGGGCGGCAACGGCAACGGGAGCGGCCCCGGCGAGCACGGCCTGCAGGGCGCCGCCGGCGGCGGAGCGTCGCACGGGGGCCTGAGCCCGGAGCAGATCCGGCGGGTGGTCATGGCCCACCAAGGCGCGCTCCGAGCTTGCTACGAGATGGAGGCGGAGAAGGACCCGACCCTGCGCGGCGGAGTCACGGCGGCGTGGACGATCGACCCGGCCGGCACGGTCACGAGCGCGACGATGGCGTCGTCGACCATCCACAACGCCCGCGTCGAGGGGTGCGTGCTCCGCCAGATCCGCACCTGGCATTTTCCGTCGAGCGACGGCGTGTCGCAGGTGACCGCGTACCCGTTCTCGTTCGGTATCGGTCGCTGAGGGCTCGCCGCACGTCTCCGGCCGTGCGGGACCGCGAGCCCCACCGATTTTCGGATGTGACATTCCGATTATCGATGGTTGCCTCGATCCCGTCATCGGGTCTTTCCGCAGGTCCAGGAGCCTGACGGGGTTTCGAGGAGTTCTGGCACGCGCTTCGCTCACGGCAACGCCTTCATGGCGAGCTGGTGGCTCCGTGGACTGATTGCAATCATCGGTGTCGGTTTCGGGGCGGGTGCGTTGGCGGCGTGTTCGAGCCAGCAGGAGCCCGCGGTCGGGAACCACGCGGGCAGGGAAGGGCACATTTCCGTCGTCTCGAGCCCGGATGGCCCGGGAATCGGAACGGTCGATCTGCAGC
>DATMNJ010000115.1:0-6971 GCA_035569175.1 Thermoanaerobaculia bacterium
TAGTCCCGCAGGCTCTCCACGTCCGACGGCTTGATCGGCATGAGCTCCACCGCGACCGACAGGTGCTCGGCGCGCCGCTCGACCGCGATGATCCGGCCCCGGCGCACGCCCTCGACCATCACCTTGATGTGCCCGTTCGGAAGCTTGAGCGACTGGGCCACGGTCGCGACGACGCCGACCTCGTAGATGTCCTCCGGCTTCGGCTCGTCGAGCTGCGGGTCTTTCTGGGCGGCGAGGAAGAGCCGCTTCAGAGGCGTTGCGAGCGCCGCCTCGAGGGCGCGGATCGAAGACTCTCGGCCCACGACGAAGGGCTGCATCATGTGCGGAAAGACCACCATGTCCCTCAGGGGGACGAGCGGCAGGCTTTCCAGCGAGGGGCTGGAGCTTTCGGTTTTCATGAGGTCTTAGTCACCTTGTGGGTCAAATTCGAATCCCGAAATTCGAATTCCGAATTTCGAATTTCGAATTTATCCCGCCTTGCGGAGGATCGTGATCGGGCTCGTGCGGTGCTTGACGACGTCGCGGGTGATGACGCACTCCTCGATGTCGTCGTCGGAGGGGATCTGGTACATCACGTCGAGCATGAGGTCCTCGATGATGATCTTCAGTCCCCGGGCTCCGACGTTGCGGGCGAGCGCCTCCTCGGCGATGGCCTCGATCGCGTCGTCGGTGAAGCGCAACTGGACGTTCTCGAACTCGAGCATCGTCTGGTACTGCTTGACGAGGGAGTTCTTCGGCTCGCGGAGGATCTCGACGAGCGCGGCCTGGTCGAGTTCCGACAGGGTCGCCACGACGGGCAGGCGCCCCACGAACTCGGGGATCATCCCGAACTTGATGAGGTCCTCGGGGTGGACCTTCTCGAGGAGCACGCTGGAGCGCTTCTCCTTCTTCGTCACGATCTTCGCGCCGAAACCCATCGTCTTTTCGGTCATCCGCCGGTTGATGATCTCTTCGAGGCCAACGAAGGCGCCGCCGCACAGGAAGAGGATGTTCGTCGTGTCGATCTGGATGAACTCCTGGTGCGGGTGCTTCCGGCCCCCCTGCGGCGGGACGTTGGCCACCGTGCCCTCGAGGATCTTGAGCAGCGCCTGCTGCACGCCCTCGCCCGAGACGTCGCGCGTGATGGACGGGTTCTCTCCCTTTCGGGCGATCTTGTCCACCTCGTCGATGTAGACGATGCCCCTCTCGGTCTTTTCCTTGTCGTTGCCCGCGGCCTGGTAGAGCTTCAGGATGATGTTCTCGACGTCTTCGCCGACGTAGCCGGCCTCGGTCAGGGTCGTCGCGTCCACGATCGTGAACGGCACCGAGAGGAGCTTCGCGAGGGTCTGCGCGAGGAGGGTCTTCCCAGTGCCGGTCGGCCCGATCAGGAGGATGTTGGACTTCTGGAGCTCGACGTCGAGCTTGCGGTTCTTCTCCAGGTAGTCGATCCGCTTGTAGTGGTTGTAGACCGCGACGGCCAGCTTCTTCTTTGCCTGGTCCTGCCCGATGACGTACCCGTCGAGGAAATCCTTGATCTCCTTGGGCTTGGGAAGCTTGGTCTCGGGAGCCTGGGTCTCGAGGACCCGGTCCTCGGCGATGATGTCGAGGCAGATGTCGACGCACTCGTCGCAGATGTAGACCGTGGGCCCTGCGATGAGCTTCTTGACGTCGCGCTGGCTCTTGTTGCAGAACGAGCAGCGAAGGACGTCACCGTTCCCGGTTTTCTTCGACATTCAGCCTCCGGAGGGATGAGGGAATTCTAGGGTCGCCCGTCCCTCCCCGTCAACCATTTGCTCCAGAATCTAGCATACCCCTCAGGATCTAACGCCTGCGGGGTCAGGGTATTCCGTCAGACGAAAACAGTACGCCGGAAGCCGGCGGGAGGATTCAAACGCGAGGGCTCCCGCCGGGCTTTCGCGGTCCGCGGTCCGCCCCGCGGCCCGGGTCTCAACCGGCGGCCTTGAGCGCGAGGTCGTCTCGCCGGTGATAGATGGCGTCCACGAGGCCGTACTTCTTGGCGTCCTCGGCTTCGAGGATGTAGTCGCGGTCCGTATCCTTGGCAACCTTGTCGAGCGGCTGCCCGGTGTGCTGCGCCATGATCTGGTTCAACCGCTCCTTCAGGCGCACGAGGTCGCGTGCGTGAATCTCGATGTCGGTGGCCTGGCCCTGCATGCCGTAGGCGAGCGGCTGGTGGATCAGAAAACGGGCGTTGGGCAGCGAGAAGCGCTTGCCCGGCGCCCCGGCCGCCATCAGGACCGCGGCCATCGAGGCGGCCTGGCCCACGCAGATCGTGGTCACGTCGTTCTTGACGTACTGCATCGTGTCGTAGATCGCCAGCCCCGACGTGATCGAGCCGCCCGGCGAGTTGATGTAGAAGGCGATGTCCTTCTCGGAGTTCTCGGACTCGAGGAACAGCATCTGGGCGATGATGAGGTTGGCGATCGTGTCGTCGACCGGTTGGCCGAGGAAAATGATGTTGTCCTTCAGGAGGCGCGAGTAGATGTCGTACGCGCGCTCCCCCCGGCTCGTCTGCTCGATGACCATTGGAACCAGAACCATGCCGCCCCCCTCGTAGTCGTCGTCGTCCATCCCGGAACTCATTTCACTTCCACCGGCATTCCCGAGGGTAGCACCTTGGCGCTCGCAATCAAGAGATCGACCGCCTTGGCCAGGCGCATCTCGTCGCGGAGGGCGTCGATCCCGCCCGCCTTCGCCATCTGCTCCCGCAGCACCGCGACCTCGACGCCCCGCTCGGCGGCGGCGCGCTTGAACTCGGCTTCCAGCTCGGTCTCCGAGACCTGGATGCCCTCGCGCTCGGCGATCGCGTCGAGCAGGAGGTACTCCCGCACCCGCTTCTCCGCCCCCGGCCGGGCCTCGGCCTGGAGCTTCTCCCAGTCCTCCTTCTCGGGGTCCACGCCGCTCTGGGCCAGGTACCGGGCGTAGTCGCGCAGGGCCGCGGCCGTCTCGGACTCGACGAGCACCTCGGGGGCCGGGATGTCCTTGCTGGCCACGAGCGCCTCGAGGATCGACCGACGGAACCGGCGGCGGCGCTCGGCTTCCTTCTCACGGCGCAACCGCGTCCTCACCTTCTCGCGCAGGGTCTCGACCGTGTCGCCCTCGGAGACGGCCCGCGCAAACTCGTCGTCGAGCGCCGGCAATTTCTTCTCCTTGAGCGCCGCGAGGGTCACGTCGTAGTCCACGGTCTTGCTGCGGAACTCGTCGTTGGGGAAATCGTCGGCGAACGTCTTGCGAAACTTGCGCGTCTCCCCCGGCACGGCTCCCCGCAGGGCCTCGTTGATCTCGGGCATCGAGTCGGCATGTCCGACCTCGAGGGTGATCTTCTCGTCGCGAAACGTCCGGGGATTCTGGCCCGGGGCGAGGATCTCGATGAAGGAGCCCCCGATGTCGGCGACGGCGAAGTCGCCCGGAGCCGCGGCGCGGCCTTCGATCGGATGAAACTCGGCGTGGGCCTCGCGGATGCGCTCGATCACCTTCGTGACCTCGTCCTCGCCGGGCTCGACCCCGACGTCCTCGACCACGATCCCCTTGTATT
Source organism: Thermoanaerobaculia bacterium (assembly GCA_035569175.1). GTDB lineage: Bacteria > Acidobacteriota > Thermoanaerobaculia > UBA5066 > Gp7-AA6 > DAHUXD01. The sequence continues at coordinate 3,533 of DATMNJ010000115.1, forward strand.
CGCCGGGGTCGACCGCGGGTTTCAGGTCCAGCCGGGCCGCGAAACGCATGGGTCCCGGCGGCTCCCACTTCAGGTCCTCGATGTGGGGCCGGCCGAGCACGGAGAGCTTGCGCTCCTCGATCGCGGCCGCCAGCGCGTCGGGGAGGACCGCCTCGAGGACGTCGCCCTTGATCTCGTCGGCGAAGCGCTTCGAGATGACCGACTCCGGCGCCTTTCCCTTGCGGAAGCCGGGGATCGCGGCCCGCTTCACGTACGAGCGCGTGACGGCGTCGAACGCCTTCTGCACGTCCTCCGCCGGCACCTCGATCTCGAGGACCGTCCGCGTGGACGACTCGTCTTTCGTCGCGAGAATGGCCATAGGGCGGGGATATTACTCCGATCCCGGGGCAAATCAGGGCCGGGGCCGGACGACCCGCGGAAGGGGCCGCGGACCGACGACGACCGGGTCGGCCCGGGGCGGCGCGAGGGTCTCGTATGCGCCCTCCGCGTCGAGCCGGCCCCAGCCGAACACCGGATTGGGAACGTCCTCCCCGGACAGCCCGCCGCAGGAGGCGTCGATCCGGAGGGCCGCGGCGCCGAGCTCGAGGGCCGCCTCGGTGCGATCCACGTCGGCGCGGAGGCCGGGCACGGCCGACCAGAGCAGCGCGACGGCGCCGGCCACCTGCGGCGCCGCGCCCGAGGTCCCCGTGAACGCATCGGCGTAGCCGCCGGTCGAGGCCGACGTCCGGAGGGCGACGCCCGGCGCCGTGAGGTCGGGCTTCAGGCGGTCCGAGCCGTCCACGGTGACGGGACCGACGCTCGAGAACGACGCGATCGTATCGTCGAGGTTGGTCGCGCCGACGGTGATCGCGGCGTCGTAGATCGCCGGCGGTTCGTTCACCGTGAAACACGCGGGCAGGCCGCCGACCAGGCTGCCCGCGTTGCCCGCCGCGAAGACGACGGCCACTCCCGCCGCGCGGACGTTCTCGACGACCAGGCGCAGGACGTCGACGTCCGTGCAGCCTTCGCTCGCCGGGCAGGTCCACGAATTGTTGATCACGTCGGCACCGAGATCCGGCCGCGGATTGAGTCCCGCGGAATCCGTCGGCGCCAGCAGCCACTCGAAACACTCCGTGTAACGCGCGGGCGTGCCGACGCCCGCGTCCATGTTGCGGCAGCCGATGAGGGTCGCGCCGGGGGCCGCCCCGATGCGGTTTCCGGCACCGGCGTCGCCGACCGCGAGCCCCGCGGTCCCGGTGCCATGGCCGTCGTCGTCGCAGGGAGCGGGCGCGTCGGAGCCGCACGTGTTCCCGGCGCCGGCGTCGTGGACCGCGTCGTGCCACGCGTAGTCGTGCGAGCCTTCCGCGCCCCGGTAGCGCCCGATCAGGGCCGGGTGGTTCCACAGGAACCCGGTGTCCGCGACGCCGACCACGATGCCCTGCCCGGTGAAGCCCCGCGCCCACAACTCCGGCGCCAGAATCTTCTCGATGTTCGGTTCGGCAACGTCGGAGGACGCGCGCGGGGACGCCCGGGGCGCAGCTGCCTCGGGCCGCGCGAGTGCCGCCAGGCGGTTGCCGGCAAGCGAGGCCACGTCGTCGCGGGCGGCAAGCTCCCTCGCCAGCGATGCGTCGCCCTCGACCTCGAGCATGTTCACCAGGTAGTGCGCGCGGTATCGCACTCCGGCACGCTCGAGTCGCGAACGCAGGGGGGCCTGCGCCGCCTCGGCCAGCGTCCGGAGCGACTCGTACACGAACTGCCGCCGCGCGTCACGATCGGTCAACGCCCTCGCACCCGAGAGATCTGCCTGTTCGCGGAGCACGACGAGAAACGCCGCCCGCTCCCCCGCGGGCCGGCCCGCGAAAATGCGCGGGTCGATCGGGGCGCCGGGCAGGGGGAAATGGAAATGACCGAGCTCCGCGGCGAGCAGGAGGAGGAGGAGGAGGAGGGGCATGCGCGAATTACAACACGCGGCCGCCCGGCTCACCCTGCCGGCGCGGGAACGATCCGGGACGGATTGAATCCACTGCGGGTTGCGCCTACCATTCTCTTAACCGCGAGAGTGGCGGAACTGGCAGACGCGCGGGACTTAGGATCCCGTGGGTAACACCGTGAGGGTTCGAGTCCCTCCTCTCGCACCAGCCGCGGTTCAGCGTCCCGGTTCGCCGGCCGTCAGAAAGGGCAGGGCCGAGGCGGGAAGGCGCGTCATCCGGTAGATCCCGTCCCGGAACCCCGACTCGCTGACGGAGGGGTTCGCAAAGGTCCAGACGGTTCTCGCCGAAGCCGTGACCTCGAGCGCATACCCCGGGAGCGACAGCGTGATCAGCGTGTTTCCGTTGGGCAGCCGCTGGCACGCGCCGCGGATGGCCGAAAAGAAGTCGTCCCGGGCCGGAGCGTACCTCCACGTCACCGCGTTGGTCCGCGGGTCCACTTCGACGATCTGCGAGCGGGCCACGCCGTTGTCGAAGAGGAGAAGGTTCCCGCTTTCGAGAATCGTCGGGTGATGCTGCAGGGTCACGTTGGTCGGTCCCCAGAGCCACAGGACGCCGAGCGAAGCGCCGTCGACGATCGCGACGGCATTGATGTTCTTCATGGAGAGAAGAAGGTTGCCCCGCCGAAACAGGGGGGACATGTGCGCGAGCGACCCGTCGAACACCTCGACGTGATTCGTGTGCAGGACGTCCACCGAGTCCGTGTTTGGCTCGAGGGCGAGGCCGGCCGTCCTCGGCAGGAGAAAGGCGTACGGGGAGCGCTGGACGATGTCGTAGACGGAGATGCGCCGCTGCATCTTGCCGTCGGGCGAAAGGACGTCGACGGCGTCGAGGAGCGACGGGAACCGGGCGTTGATCTCGGGCAGCTGCCGGGTTTCGTGGACGAGCGCGTAGATGGTGCCGTCGTCCGCGACGAACGCGTCGTGGTGGAGCTGCGCGGCGTACTTCCAGAGAAGCCGGGAGCTCTTGTCGAGCTTGTAGAGCCCGCGCTCTCCGACGAAAGCGAGGACGTCCCCGTTGGAGAAGAGGTGCGTGTATCCGAAATCGACGCCGGGACGAAGCTCCCCCCTCGAGAAGTACCGGTCGAGGGACCAATGCCACTGCGACTTGCCGTCGTTGTCGATCAGAAACGCGTCGCCCCGGCCGAGCGTCGAGAAGAAATTGAGGCCGGGAGAGACCTCCTTGCCTTCGTTGACGAGAACGCCGTTCGCCTTCGGTTTCGAGTCCACGGCTCCGTTGAGATAGGGAATCGACTTGAGGGCAACCAGGGCCGGCGACGGAGAGCGCAACTCGACGGGCTGGCTCCAGCCCCGGAGTCCGAGAACGACGAGCGCGTGGCGCATCAGCCGCATCGGGAAAATCCGGAACCGCTCGGTCGCGAACCCCCAGGCGAAGGCGCCGGCGAGAAGGAGAACCGCGAGAAGCGACCAGGCGAGACGTTTCAAATCGCCGCAATGCTATCCCGCCGAGAT
>DATMNJ010000116.1:0-3643 GCA_035569175.1 Thermoanaerobaculia bacterium
GGCATCGAGGCGGATCATGGCGATCTTGATGATGTCGGCCGCGGTGCCCTGGAAGGGCGCGTTCAAGGCCATGCGCTCGGCGTTGGCGCGGACGCCCGCGTTCGAGGACGCGATCTCGGGAATGGGCCGCACGCGCCCGAAGAGGGTCGCCACTTCCTTGCTCGCCCGCGCCTCGGCGAGGATGCCGTCGAGGCAGCCGCGCACGCCCGGAAACTGGCCGAAGTACGCGTCGATGAAGGTCTTGGCCTCGCCGTTCGAGACGCCGAGATCCTTGGCGAGCGAAAAGGCTCCCATCCCGTAGAGCAGCCCGAAGTTGATCCGCTTGGCGGCAAATCGCATCTCGTTGGAGACGAGATCGGCCGCGACGCCGAACACCTTCGCCGCCGTGATGCGGTGGATGTCCGATTGGTCCGCGAAGGCCTGGATGAGCGCGGCGTCGCACGAGACGTGCGCGAGGATCCGCAACTCGATCTGGGAGTAGTCGGCGACGACGAGGGTCTTGCCCTCCGGCGCGATGAAGGCGCGCCGGATCTCGCGACCCGCTGCCGTGCGGATCGGGATGTTCTGCAGGTTCGGGTCCGACGAGGACAGGCGGCCCGTCGCCGCGATCGTTTGCCGGAAGGACGTGTGGACGCGGCCCTCGGCGTCCGCGAGGGCGGGCAGCGCGTCCACGTAGGTTCCCTTGAGCTTGGAGATCTCGCGGTACTCGAGGACCAGCTTCGGAAGCGGATAGCCCTGTGCCGCGAGGTCGTTCAGGACCTCGACCCCCGTCGAGAGGGACTTCGTCTTCGCCGTCTTGCGTCCGCTCGGCAGGCCCAGCTTGTCGAAGAGGACCGTGCCGAGCTGCGCGGGCGAATTGATGTTGAACTGCTCGCCGGCCGCCTCCCAGATCTTCTGCTCGAGGCCGCGGAGGTCCTTCTCCATGCGCGCGGACATCTCGTTCAGGAACGGAGCGTCGATCGCGATGCCGGCCCGCTCCATGCGCGCGAGGACCGGCGTGAGCGGCCGCTCGATCTCGCGGTAGACCTTCTCGAGCGCCGGCCGCGCCGCGAGCTCCGCGGCGAGCTGGGGGGCGAGCTCCGCCGCCCCCGACGCGCGCTCGGCCAGCCAGCGGTCAGACGACTCGATGGCCTGCTGGGCGGGCAGCGCGCCGTTGACGACACCGGCCTCCTTATCCGGCGTGACCCTCCGGCCGAGACGCTGGAAGACGAGCGGCTCGAAGTCGGAGCTCCCGACACCGGGAGAGAGAACGTACTGCGCGAGCCCGATGTCGAGGACGTCTCCGGCGACGGCCCGGCCGGCCTCGTCGAGGAGGCGGTCGAGCGGCTTGGCGTCCGGGATCGCCAGGCGCGCGCCCGGCGTGTCGAACACCGCAAAGCGCGCGGCGACGGCGGCGGCCGGGCCCTCGGCGATCGCGACGTCCGACGGGCCTCCGACGGCCAGAAGTGCCTGCCCGTCCCGCATCAGCAGGGCGAGGCCCGGCCAGTCGCCCGCCGCCGGCCGGTCGAAGGCTTCCCCGTCGGCGAGGCGGCGCGACGTCAACTTCGCCTGGGCCTCTTCGCCCTGGATCTCCGCGGCGAGGGACGTGAACTCGAGCTCGACGAAGAGCTCCTTCAGCTTCTCGGGGTCGGGCGGCGAGCGCTTCAACTGCTCGGGGTCGAAGGGGACCGGCAGGTCCGTTCGGATCGCCGCGAGCCGCCGCGAAAGGAGCGCGTCGGCCTTGTGCTCGCGCAGGCTCTCTCCCACCTTGCCCTTGACCTCCTCGGCGCGCTCGAGGAGCGTGTCGAGAGTGCCGAACTCCGTGATCCACTTCTTCGCGGTGACTTCGCCGACGCGCGGAACGCCCGGGATGTTGTCGGAGGAGTCGCCCATGAGGGCTAGGACGTCCACGACCTGCGACGGCGCGACGCCGAAGAACTCGAGGACTCCCGCCTCGTCCAGGAACTTCTCCTTGCCCGTGTGAAACACGCGAACGCGGGAGCCCTCGACGAGCTGGAGCATGTCCTTGTCGGCCGTGACGATGACGACGTCGTAGCCCGCCTCCCGCGCCCGGTGTGCGAGGGTTCCGATCACGTCGTCGGCCTCGTAGCCTGGCATGTCGAGCACCGGAATCCGATAGGCCTCGCAGGCGCGGCGGACCTCGGGGATCTGGGAGGCGAGATCCTCGTCCATCGCCGGTCGGTTGGCCTTGTAGGCGTCGTACTCCTCGTGCCGGACCGTCTTTTCCTTGCGGTCGAAGGCAACCGCGAGGTACTCGCTCGGGTGCTCGCGCAGCATCTTTCGGAGCATGGTCACGAAGCCGAAAACGGCGTTGGTGGGGCGGCCCGACTTGGTCGAGAGGCCGCGGATCGCGTGGTAGGCCCGGTGGATGTTGGACATCGCATCCACCAGGTAGAGGGTTGGGCGTGGGGCGGCCATGGAAGCCGGATTCTATGGCGCGGTCGGGGGAAGCAGTCCGTCAGCGCGGTCGGGGGAAGGAAAACCGCGATTTGGCGCGGTCTTCGCCTGTTCGAAACCGCGGTGAAACGCGAATCGGCGGTCCCGCCGATCCGTCGAACTGGAACCCGCTCAGACTCTTGGGTTCGAAAACGTGGGGCGCAAAAAACAAAACGCGCGACCCGTTCCCGGAGTCGCGCGATTCAATTGACGTAGAGTAACAAATTCACGCGAGAGTGTCAATCAAATTCTTCGAACGGTCCCCGGCGTGGCGCGCACGCGCGTAACCGATTCGTTTTCAGCGGAATAGCTCGCGCGCTAGAAGCGCTTGCGAACGAGCGCCGTGACCTGCGAACGCAGCCGCTGCGATTCTTCCTGCAGGACCGCGGTCTCGCGCTGCATTTCCGTGACGAAGGCCGCGTCCTCGATCCCCGACAGGTTGATGCCGACGTTGAGCAGCGCCCCCTCGGCGCAGGCATCGAGAAGGAGCGCCGCGGCTCCGACGTCCGACGCGGCGTTGGGATTTCCCTTCTCGGCGAGCTCGGGCAGGGCGGCGAGCAGGCGTACGGCGGCCCGGGCGGTGCGCATGGGCACCTCCGCGGCGCGGCGGTTGGCGACCGAGATGCGGTGAGCGCGCGCGGCCTTCTCCTCGTCGGTCTCCTTCGGGAGCCGCCGGGCTCCGACGACGTCGTCGTACGCCTCGGAGTCTTCGCGCGCGAGGGCGAGAAACGCGTTCCGGGCCAGCTGCGCCGCTTCGGCGATCGGGCGCATGGCCTCGTGGGACGCGGCGTACTTCTCCTTGGAGAGGGTCAGGGCCGTCACCATGTCGGCCAGCGCCGCGCCCATTGCCCCGGCGACCGCCGCCGCCGTGCCGCCGCCCGGAGTCGGGGCGTCGGAGGAAAGGGCCTTGAGAAACGCGTCGAGGGTGAGCGCTGAGAAATTGGTCATGGACGGCTCCACGCCACCCTGCCGCCGAGCACGACGGCCGCGGCCAGGTTGACGCCCCAATGATAGATGAGGTGCCGGTCGTCGGGTGCGTCGAGAATGACGAGGTCGGCCCGCTTTCCCGGCTCGAGCGATCCGACGTCGGCGGCCAGGCCGAGCGACGCGGCGGCGTTCAGGGTCATGCCGGTCAGCGCCTCTTCGACCGACAGGCCGGAATCCAGGCAGGCGTGGGCCGCCGCGGCCGGAAGCGACTCGGTATTGC
>DATMNJ010000117.1:0-6109 GCA_035569175.1 Thermoanaerobaculia bacterium
CAGATCGAGGCGCCGTACCTGCGGGTCGAGGTTCCCGAGGAGCGGCTCTCCTCGTTCGTCGTGGGCGGGAACGTGACGGTCTGGCCGCAGGCGCGCCCCGACGCCCGCTTCCAGGCGAAGATCGTCTCGATCAAGCCCCGCTCGGAGTTCGCGACGCGCAAGAACTGGGGCCTCCAGAGCCGCGACCTCCAGACGTTTTCGGTGCGCCTCCAGCCCCTGCTGAGCGGGGCGGTCGTATCGGGCCAGACGTTCGTCGTCGAAACGGGCAGCGGACCTCCGAAAGCGTGAGCTCGCCCCGGCCCATCGAGGTCGAGCGACTGACCCGGCGCTTCGGCACGTTCGTCGCCGACGACGCGGTTTCGTTTTCGGTCCAACCCGGGGAGATCTACGGACTGCTCGGCCCGAACGGGGCCGGCAAGACGACGCTCATCCGCATGCTCACGACGCTCCTGCCGCCGTCGTCCGGCACGGCGCGGGTCGAGGGCCACGACGTCGTGCGGGAGAAAGCGGCAGTGCGGCGCGCAATCGGGACCGTCTCCCAGGCGCAGACGACCGACGAGAACCTCACGGTGCGCGAGAACCTGTCGGTCCAGGGCAAGATGTACGGCCTCTTCGGGCGCACGCTGCGCGAGCGGATCGAGCACCGCCTGAAGCAGGTGGGGCTGTGGGAGCGGCGCGGCCAGATCGCCCGTCACCTCTCGGGCGGCATGCGGCGCCGGCTCGAAATCGCCCGCGGCGTCCTGCACCGGCCGCGCGTGCTCTTCCTCGACGAGCCGACGACGGGCCTGGACCCGCAGAGCCGCCGGGCGATCTGGGAGATGTTCGGGGAGCTGAAGGCCCACGACCCGGAGCTCGCGATCATTCTGTCCACGCACGCGATGGAGGAGGCCGACCACCTCTGCGACCGGGTCGCGATCCTCGATCGCGGACGGATCCTCTGCGAAGACTCTCCCGCGGCGTTGAAGCGCGGGCTCGAGACGGGCGAACGCGTCGAGCTCGAGACGGATCGGGCCATCATCGACGCGGACCGCCGGGGCATCGTGGACGAGGGCGCCGCCGAGGTCCGGTTCGCGTCGCCGACGCGCGTCTCGTTTGCCGCGAAGCCGGGCGAGGCGACGGGGCGGCGCGTGGCGCGGCTGCTCGAGAACGAGGGGTACCACATCGTCCACCTCACCATTGCCCTCGCGACCCTCGAGGACGTCTTTTTCTCCTATACGGGCCGGGCGCTGCGGGAGGCGCCGCCGGCGTCGTGATCCGGGACAAAGCTCCGGCGCGCGGCCTGACGCTCGCGCTGCTCGGGATCCTGGCGATCGGCCAGCGCGCGTTCGTGACCCTCTGGCGCCAGCCCGTGCTCGTCGTCTCGACGATGGTCTTTCCGATCGTGTACCTGCTCGTCCTCGGCAACGCGATGAACCGGCAGCTCGAGTTCGTCCCGCTCGCCGTCGTGGACGAGGCCGGCAACGCCTACTCGGCCGAGTGCCGCCGCGGGGTACTCGCGCTCCAGAGCGGCCGCCGGCTCATCGCGGCAACCTTCGTCGCGGACCGGGGCGCGGCCCTCGCCGGCCTGCGGCGGGGCAAATACCGCGGCGTGTGGGTCCTGCCGTTCGGCCTCGCGCCCTCGGGGCCCGGGCCGTCGTTCATCGGCGACAACACGGACCGGTTCTCCTTCGACACGCTCGAGTCGGCCCTCCGGCAGATCTGGCAGGAAGTGTCGGCGCCGCTGGACGCCGCGTCGGCCGCCGCGTCCGTGCGCCTCGAGGCCTATCCCTACCTCGACTACCTGACGTACCTCGGTCCGGCGGTGGTCTGCCTGGCCATTTTCATGGGCTCGATGGTCGCGGGCGGCCTGCAGGTTCTCGAGGACCGCATGTTCGGCTACCACGAGGGCTACCTCGTCACGCCGATCTCGACCGGGACCCTCGTGGCCGGCCACGTTCTCGCCGGCTCCATCGTGGCGTCGCTGGCCGGCGGCCTCGTCCTCGCCGCGATCCTGCTCATCACGCCGCTGCCGATGGTCGGCGGATCGAGCGTCGCGGCCGCGGCGTTCACCGTCTTCCTGATGTCGACCTCCATCGCCGCCCTGTGGTTCCTGCTCTTCGCCCGCGCGCGCAGCGCGAGCCTGCTGCGAGGCATGTTCGGCATCATCAACGTGCTGCTCTTCTTCCCGTCCGGAGCCCTCTACCCCGTCGAGTCCTATCCGCCGTGGCTGGCGAAAATTTCGGCCGCGGACCCGCTCACCTACGGCCTGCGGGCCCTGCGCAACCTCCTCCTGCGCGGCTCGGCTCCGCCCGCGGTGTATGCCGACTGGATCTTCCTTGCGACCTTCACGCTCGCCGCGGGCGTCCTGACGAAGGTGTTGTTCCGGCGGGAAGTCTAGGGCGCCGCGCGCCATGCTCCCCTCGCCCCCGAAAGGGGAGAGGGCCGCGCTGAGTCGGAGTCAGGCGCCCCGATAGTAGTTCTCGAACTCCTCCGGGTGCGCGGCGCGGGCGCGGGCGTCCTCGAGGTCGACGACGCCGTCGCGCGCGAGCTTCGCCAGCGACTCCTCGAGGGTGATCGAGCCCTGCTTGCGCGTCAGGGCGATCTCCTGGTGCAGGTGTTGGAGCGCGTTCTTGCGGATGTGCTGGCGGGCGCCGTAGCTGACGAAGAGCAGCTCGGCCGCAGCCGCGCGACCCCCGCCCTTGCGGGGCAGCAAGGTCTGCGTGAGGACGGCGGCCAGCGACATCGAGAGCTCCTGCCGGATCGTGTTCTGACGCTCGGCCGGGAAGGAGTCGGCGACCCGCGAGACCGTGGACGCGACGTCGGTCGTGTGGACGGTCGAGAAAACCAGGTGGCCCGTTTCGGCGGCCGCGAGCGCGATCCGCATGGTCTCGGGGTCGCGCATTTCGCCGACGACGATCACGTCCGGCGCCTGGCGCATCGCCGCCCGCAGCGCGGTCGGAAAGTCCGGGGCGTCCACGCCGATCTCGATCTGCTCGACGAGGCTCGAGCGGTGGGGGTGCTCGTACTCGACCGGATCCTCGATCGTGACGATGTGGCGCGCGTTGCGCCGGTTGATCTCCTCGACGAGGGCGGCGAGCGTGGTCGTCTTTCCCGCGCCCGTGGGGCCGCCGACGAGGACGAGGCCGCGGGGAAGGCGCGTCAGCGCCTCGGCCCCGGGCGGCAGGCCCAGGGATCCGAGGCGCGGAGGCTGCGTCGGCAGCGCGCGGACCGTCGCCGCGGCGCGGCCCCGCTCGCGGTGCAAGTTGATCCGGAACCGTCCCACGCCGCGGACGCGGTGCGACGCGTCGGCGATGCCGGTCTCGCGGTACAGGGCGCGGGCGTGGTGGGCGAGCGCGGGAAGGACGGCCTCCTCGATTTCGTCGCCCGAGAGGGGCGGGGCCTCGAGCGGCGTCACCCTTCCGTCGATCCGCAGTGCAGGCGCGGCGCCCGCGACGAGCAGGAGATCGCTCCCCGCACGCCTCACCAGGTCCTCGAGCCAGTGGTCGAGGCGCACCGCCTCGGAAGGTTCGCCCGCGACCGAGCCCGCGCCGGGGCGGTCGGCGTTCAACTCCCGGATGAGGCGGTTGATGTCGTCGGTTTCGTCCATCTCGTCCATGTGTCCCCGCCCTCAGGAATACGTCAGTGGAGAACCGTTTGTCCAGCCCGCGCGGCGGCCGCCCGGGCTTAAGCTCTTCGCATGAGCACTCCGGAAGGCCCAAGACCGCCGTTGCCGCCGTTCGACTTCGAGGCCGCCACGCGAAAGGTCCGCCTGGCCGAAGACGCGTGGAATTCCCGCGACCCGGCACGGGTCTCGCCCGCGTACACGCCGGACAGCGCGTGGCGCAACCGCGCGGAGTTTCTGGCCGGCCGCGAAGCGATCGTGCAGTTCCTGGCGCGCAAGTGGAATCGGGAACTCGACTACCGCCTCGTCAAGGAGCTCTGGACCTTCGGCGGCAACCGGATCGCGGTCCGATTCGCCTACGAGTGTCACGACGACTCGGGCCAGTGGTTTCGGTCGTACGGCAACGAGAACTGGGAGTTCGACGAGAAGGGGCTGATGCGCCGGCGCATCGCGAGCATCAACGACCTTCCGATTCCCGAGAGCGAGCGGAAGTTCCATTGGCCGATCGGCCGCCGTCCCGACGACCATCCGGGGCTCTCCGACCTCGGGCTGTGAGCCCGGGCACCGGCGGCCGCTAGCCCGCCAGGTGCCAGTCGGTGTGGGGAGCCTTGTTGTCGAAGATCCAGCCGCGGAAGAGGCGACCGTAGGTCGTCGGCTTCCAGCCGATCTCGTCGAAGAACGGCCGCAGCGCGAAGTGCAGGCGCCGCAGGTTGTAGAACGGCACGCCCGGGAAGTAGTGGTGCTCGAGGTGGTACGCGGACGAGAGGTACCAGAACTCCCAGAAACGGGAGGGTTTCAGGATCGAGCCCCATTTGGCCGGGTCGGTCGGGTCGATGGCGTAGTGCTGGCCGAGGCGGTTCAGAGCGAACGCGATCGGAAAGACGAGAAAGACCGGGACGAGGTACACGCGCCCGAGAACGGCGGGGCCGCCGAAGGCGTAGACCGCGGCCATCACGCCGACGTGAAAGAGGAGGGCCGCCAGACGCTCGCGCGCGATCCGCGCCCGCAACTCGGGCGGGTAGGTCACCGTTTCCTTGCGCGCGGCGCGGAAGTAGATCGGGAAGAGCACGGGCGTGAAGTACAGGAGCTTGTACCAGGCGCGGTTGATCTTCGGCGAGAGGTAGTGCCGCTTCGGGTCCGCCTCGGCGTCTCCGAGCTCGGCGTGGTGCGTCAGATGCCACCGCGTGAACTGCGACGCGGAGATGCCCGACGGGATCGCGTAGAGCAGCGACAGGAAGCGGTCGCCGCGGGGGTGCGGGCCGTTGAAGACGGCGTGGTGAAGGGCCTCGTGCAGGAGGACCGTGAAGTTGAACACCGTCCAGCCCGAGACGAGCGCCATCGGAATCCAGATCCAGGGCTGCGGAAATCGCCACGCGACGGCAGAAGCGGCGAGGAGCATCAGGAACTGGCGCGCGGCGATGGCCACGTGGCGGCCCGGGCTCTTGCGGTGCAACTGTTTCAGGAGCTCGTGGGGGATGGCCTTGTTGAGCCGGTGGCGAAGGTCCTTGGACGCCTTCGCCCAGTAGTGCTCGCCGGGCGCGAGGTCGTCCGGGCGGGGCAGCGGGCCGGCAGTCGGGTTGGCGCTCATGAAAAAGCCGTCATCCCGGAAACTCCCGGAATGACGGCCTTATTCTCACACAGCCGGCAGCCGCGCCGGCCTGCGTGTCCGGCTCCTACTTGGCGGCCGGGGCGGCCTCCATCGAGGCGACGTCGATCTTCTTGTCGCCCTTCTCGAGAGTCCCCGTGACCGTGACGGCCTTGCCGGCCATCGCTTCCGCGTCCTTCGCGTTGACGAGCTCATAGAGCTGCTTGGCCTTCGGGTCCCACAGGGCCCAGTGCGCGCCGTGCTCCTTGACGCACTTCGTCGAGCATTTTGCGCCGTCGGCCTTTGCATCCTTCTCCCCGCACGTCGTGTCGGTGATGACGCCCGTCCAGGTTCCTCCCGCTGCGGCCGCGATCGCGGCGAAGGCCAGCAGGGCAACGACCGCAAGTGCCTTCTTCATGTTCATCTCCGTCCTCCTAATTTTCCCGACCTATTCTAGTCTTTCCGGAGTGAACGATTCCCGCCATCTGCTGCCCCGCCTGTATCGGGCGGCGCTCGAGGGGTCCGATCCGGAGGCCGCCGTGCGCCGGGCGCTCGGCCGCCCGGACGTGGCCCGGGCGCTTGGCGGGGCGCGGCGGATCGGGATCTTCGCGGCGGGCAAGGCGGCCGCCGGGATGGCCCGGGGCGCGCGGGGGATCGGCGAGGCCGGGATCCTCGTCGTGCTCCCGAAGGGTCACCCGGCACGGGGGCTCTCCCGGCTCGAGGTGGCGTTCGCGGCGCACCCGGAGCCGGACGCCTCGAGCGCGCACGCCGCGAGACGGGCGCTGCGGTTCTTCCAGGGCTTCGGCGCGGCGGACGTCATCCTGTGTCTGGTTTCCGGGGGCGCGTCGTCGCTCATCGCGCTGCCGCGTCGGGGAGTCACGCTCGCCGAGAAGCGCCGGGCGGTCCGCGAGCGCATCCGGTCG
>DATMNJ010000118.1:0-15718 GCA_035569175.1 Thermoanaerobaculia bacterium
CTCGGGGACGTTCAGCATGCTGGACGCGCTGATCTTCCGGCCTTATCCCGTGCCACGCCCGGGCCGCGTCGTCACCCTGGTGAGCACGACACGCGACAGCGGCTTCGACCGTTTCTCCCACGCCGAATACCGGGACATTCGCGACAGGACGAAGAGCTACGACGGCGTGATCGCCAACGCGGACATGGAGGCGGTCGGCTTCAGCGCCGAGCCCGGAGCCATTCCCCGGGTCCGGGGCGCAATGATGGTTTCCGGCAACTACTTCCGTGTGCTCGGCGTCGAGCCGAAGCTCGGCCGCGATTTCCGGGAGGACGAGGATCGGGTGCCCGGCCGCGATGCCGTGGCGATCCTCGGGCCGAGCTTCTGGAAGCACGAGTTCGCGAGCGACCCTTCCGTCGTCGGCAGGAGGGTTCGCCTGAACGGCACGGAGTTCACCGTGATCGGCGTGGCGCCGGAGACGTTCCCGGGGATGGAGATTTTTGGGCATCCGGACGTCTACGCGCCGCTGGCGATGGCCCGGGTGTTTTCGACGAACCCGCAGAAGCAGTTTCTCGAGGACCGCGACGACCGCGAATTGCGCGTCCAGGCGCGGTTGAAACCGGGAACGACGTTGCAGGAGGCACGCAACGAGCTCGCCGTGCTGGCGAAGACCTTCGAGTCCGAGTACCCGAAGGTCAACCGCGGCCGCGGCGCGGCGGTGCGCACCCAGTTCGAGCTGCGGACGCGCGATGACGACCAGAATTGGAGATTCGGCGTGATCTTCGTGGTCCTCGCGCTGGCGGTCCTGCTAGTGGCGTGCACCAACGTCGCCGGACTTCTCCTGAGCCGTGCCCGCACGCGAACCCGCGAGATTGCCGTCCGTCTGGCGATCGGCGCCGGCCGCTTCCGGCTCGTCCGGTTGTTGTTGACCGAGAGCCTGGTCCTCGCGCTCATGGGCGGCGTCGTCGGGGTCGCCGTCGGGTACGGCATCATCGCGTGGTTCCACTCCTATCAAAACGTCATCTTCATGACGGAGTTGCCGCTCACCATTCCATTTCGGATGGACGCTCGGGTGCTGCTGGCAAGCCTTGCCCTGTCTGCGCTGAGCGCCGTGCTCTGCGGCCTCGTGCCGGCGCTGCAGAGCACGCGCGTGGACCTGGTGAAAGGGCTCAAGTCCGCCGACGTGGACGCTCCCGGGCGCAAGCGCCTGTTGGGTCGGAACGTCCTGGTGGTGGCGCAGGTCTCCACGTCCCTGATGCTGCTGACGGCGTCTTTCTTGATGGTCCGCGGATTCCAGCACGACTTCGAGATGGGATCCGGTTTCGCGAAAGACCACCTGCTGATGACGAGCTTCGATCCGCGTCTCGTGCAGTACGACGTGGCCAGAACGCAGCAGTTCTACAGGGTTCTGGCAGAACGCGTGCGGGGCGCGGCGGGAGTCGAGAGCGAGGCCCTCACGCAGAACGTTCCGCTCGGCTTGGGCGACTTCGACCGCGTCACCTTCGTGCCGGACGGGTTCCAGATGCCCCGCGATCGCGAGAACTTCAGTTCGGCGATGGACACGATCGACGAAGGGTACTTCGAGACGATGGCGATTCCGATCCTGCGCGGCCGAGGCTTCCTCGCCTCCGATGGCGCCGAGGCGCCGCGCGTCGCCGTCGTGAGCGATCAATTCGCGAAACATTACTGGCCGGGCGCCGATGCGGTCGGAAAGCGCATACGCCTCGAGAACCGCGCCGGCATTCCGGTCGAGATCGTCGGCGTGGCGCAGAGCATCAAGTACGAGAGCTTCGCGAAGGCGATGGACTTCGTGTACCTGCCCCTGGCCCAGCATCCCGTGCCGCGAATGACCCTGATGCTCCGGTCGAGCGGCGACCCGCTGCAGCTGGTTCAGGCCGTGCAGAGTGTCATCCGCGGCCTCGATGCGAACCTGCCGATGCTGCAGACCAGGGCCTACGAGGACCTCTACCTGAACCAGGCCGTGAAGGGGCCGGGCATCGCGATCAAGCTGGTGGGGAGCATGGGCGCGGTGGGGCTCCTGCTCGCCGTCGCCGGGTTGTATGGACTGGTGGCGTACAACGTGAGTCGCCGAACCCGCGAGATCGGCATCCGGATGGCCCTCGGCGCGGCCAGCTCGGACGTGCTGCGGCTGGTGATGGGCAAGGGCCTCGCGCTGGTCGGGATCGGGACGGCTATCGGGCTGGCGATGGGTGTCGCCGTCGAGCGCCTCATCAACTCCATGCTGTTCGATGCCGGCGGCGTGGACGTCGTGGCCTATCTCGTCGTCGTCCCCTCGATGTTCGTGGTGACCATGCTGGCGGCGTACTTGCCGGCCCGGCGGGCGACCCGGATCGCGCCGACGCAGGCCCTGCGGTACGAGTAGCGCTCGCGACGGGAAATCTAGGGCGCCGGCGCCGCCCCTTTCTGCAGGATGTTGAGCGACTGAACGACACCGGCCTGGTCCGGGTTCAGGGACAGGGATTTTTGGAAGAGCGCGATCGCCTCGTCGCGGCGTCCGAGGCAGGTCTTGACGAGTCCGAGGACGTTGAGCGTCTCGGGCGCCTGGGTCGTGGCCTCGAAGTGCGACACGGCCTCCAGGGCCCCGGGGCAGTCCCTCTTCGACTTGAACCGAAGGATCGCGAGCTCACGGCCGATCGGCTCGCTGTCCGGGTAGGCGCGGGTGCCGCGCTCGAGGACCTCGCGCGCCGGGCCGTCCTTCTTTTTGTCCCTGTAGTCCGTGTACCAGAACAGGATGGTGCCCTCCGGATCGGCGTGTCCGGCGGTCAGCGAGCGGAAGAGCCAGTCGACGGCGACCGCATCGTTGCCGCGCTCGCGGTAGAGCACGGCGAGGTTGAACTGCGGCGATGCATACGACGGCCGGAGCGCCAGCGCCTTCTGGAACGCCGCTTCGGCCGCCGCGAGGTCGTGCGTGTTCTCGCGAAAGTACAGCCCCAGGTTGTTCCAGCCTCCCTCGGTCAGCCCCGGACGGTCGCCGCCGGTGGGCGCGAGCTTCGCGGGCTCGCCGCCCGAGAGGTAGCCGAGCGAACGGAGTCGCTGCGCGTACTCGCTCGCCTGCTTCTCCGACAGCTGGGCCGCCTCCACGCGCCGTACGGATGTCCCGGAGAAGAGGTCCTTCTTCGCCGGCGCGCCCGAGATCGAGAACGTCTCGCGCAGGAGGTTGCCCGTGAGGTGGCTGTCGACGGGCAGGTCGAGCAGGGCCGAGACGGTCGGGGCGAGGTCGAACACCGACGCGTCGCCGCGTTTCTCGCTCGCCTTCACGCGCGCGCCGTAGGCGGCGAGCACGCCCGTCATCCGGTGCCAGTACGCCGCCGTCGCGGGGTCGAGGGATGAGCGCTCGCACGGGCGGTCCTCGCCCCACTTGAAACCATGGTCGGAGTTGATGAGCAGCGTCGCGCCGTCCTCGTCGGCGCGGCGCATCCATTGGCCGAGCACACGGTCGACCAGCGCGTAGTAGGTGTCGACGGCGCGCGAGTACTTCGCGAACTCCGCCTCCGGGACGCAGGACATCCGCGGCGGCACGAACGGCGAGAAGACGTGGCCGATCGCGTCCGTTCCCTCGAAGTAGACCATCGTCAGCTCGGGCGTGTTCCGGTCGTAGAGCTCCCGGGCGACCCGTTGCACCGTGCGCGTCGCGCCGATGATCCGGGAGAGAGCGATGAGGGGATCCGCCAGGCCCTTTCCCGAGGCGCGCGCCCTCGCGATCTCCGGCAGCGGGACGTCCACGTACTGTGCGATCTCGGCGTCGGAGACCTGCTCCTCCTTCGCGGCGATCTGCTCGACGCCGGCCGCCAGCGCCGCCGGGAAGGCGACACCGGCACGGGGAAGGCCCTCGAAGAGGATCGGGCTCGCGTGGTCGGACACGAAAAATCCGGTCACTTCCTCGGCCGGGTGCGTCGCCCACCAGCCGACCACTCCCACCGTGCGGCCCGACGCGGCCGCGACGTTCCAAATCGCCGGAACCGCCCGCGACCGGCCCGAGATGGGCATCTTCGCTCCGGTCGCCGGCTCGACCTCCTGGAAGTCGAGGACCCGGTGCACGTCGGGGGGCACGCCCGTGGCGATCGACGTCCACACGATCGGCGACAGGATCGGCATGAAGCTCTTCAGCCGCGCCGAGGCCCCGCGGGCTACGAGGCGCGACCAGTTAGGCATCTTCCCTTCGCGGGCGAGGCGGTCGAGCAGGTCCCAGTCGAGGCCGTCGAGCCCGAGCCAGATGACCGGGGCGCGTCCGCCGGGGGGGCGCTTGACCCGCGCCGCCGAGTCCTCCGTCTCCACCGAGGAGGCCGGAGGGGCCGGTGCCGCTCGGGTGGGCGCCGGGGCCGCGTTCTGTTCGGGCTGCCGCCCGCAGGAGGCGGGCAAGAGCGACGCCGCGAGGATCGAGGCTGCGGCGAGCGCTCTCGCCCCGACACGTTTCGAGAATGCGGCAGTCGTCATGCGGAAATCCTACATTGCCGGCGGTCGGCGCCGGGCACGGAAGTTTGAGAGGCGTGGCCTTCGTGCGCCGGCGGGACTCGCCTCCTCTTGACAAACTGGAGGAGCGGGCGGAATACTTCTCCAGTCTATCTGGAGGAGGTTCCATGGTGGGAGAGAAATCCGACCTGTTGCCCGGAACCCTCGAGATGCTGGTGCTCAAGGCGCTGTGCCTCGAGCCGATGCACAGCTGGGGAATCGGCCAGCGGCTCGATCAATGGTCGAGCGACACCTTCCGGGTGCCGCAAGGCTCGCTGTACCCCGCGCTGCAGCGGATG
The DNA here is from genome assembly GCA_035569175.1 of Thermoanaerobaculia bacterium. Lineage (GTDB taxonomy): Bacteria > Acidobacteriota > Thermoanaerobaculia > UBA5066 > Gp7-AA6 > DAHUXD01. Next base: position 4,749 of record DATMNJ010000118.1, read on the forward strand.
CTGCGCAAGGGGTGGATCCGCTCGAAATGGCGCGTGACGGAGAACAACCGCCGGGCCCGGTACTACAGCGTCACGCGCGCGGGGCGCCGCCAGCTCGAGCAACAGACCGCGGGCTGGGATCGGGCCTCGGCGGCGATCGACGGCATCCTGGGGCTGCGGCTTTCGGACGCGACGCCGTGAGCGCGTTCTCGGACCTTCTCGAGCGGCTGCGCGAGATCGTCTTCCGCCGGCGGCGGGCCCGCGAGCTCGACGAGGAGCTCCGCTTCCACGTCGAGCGGGACGCCGAAGAGCGCGTCCGGCGCGGTGCAGACCCGGCCGAGGCCCGGCGCGCGGCGGCGCTCGCGCTCGGCGGCATCGAACAGACGAAGGAGAGCGTTTGGGACGCGCGGGGCGTGCGGCCGCTGCTCGATCTCGGCGCGGACCTGCGGTTTTGTCTGCGGGCGCTGCGGCGCAGCCCCGGCTTCACGGCCGTCGCCGTCGTGACGCTCGCCCTCGGCATCGGCGCATCCACGGCGATCTTTTCGGTCGTGGACGCCGTTCTCCTGCGGGCGCTGCCGTATCCGAGCCCGCAAAGCATCGTGCGGGTGTGGGAACACGCTCCCAACGGCCGCCGCATGAACCTGGCGGGCCCGAACTTCGACGACTTTCAGTCCCAGAACGACACCTTCGCGAGCCTGGCGGTGTATGGCTACGAGGAGGCCTCCATCTCCGGCGGCAGCGCGCCCCTGCGCGTCAACGTCGCCGTGGTCTCCGGCGGGTTCTTCCATGTCCTCGGAGTCGAGCCTGCCCGCGGCCGCGCGTTTGCACCAGACGAGCAGCGCCCCCACGGCGCGCCGGCCGTCATCGTCAGCCACGGCTACTGGCTGCGTTACCTCGGCGGCAAATCGGATCTCTCCGGGTTCCGCCTGGCCATGGAAGGGGTGGTGTATTCCGTGGCCGGAGTGATGCCGGAGGGATTTGATTTTCCGGCAGGCGTCGCCGCATGGATTCCGCGCGAGCTCGAGCCGGAGCTCTCCGGCCGTACGGCGCACAACTGGCGGGGTCTCGGCCGCCTCCGCGACGGGGTCACGGTGGCCCAGGCCCGTGCGAACCTCGGGGCGATCGCTCGCCGCATCAAGGATCAGTACGGGAAAGAGGTCGATCTCGACGACGTCGCGGTCGTGCCCCTCGCCGATGCGATGGTTGGGGACGTACGGACCGCCCTCCTGACCCTGCTGGGAGCCGTCGGTCTCCTGCTCCTGGTCGCCTGCGCCAACGTCGCCGGCCTTCTCCTGGCTCGAACGGCCGCCCGGCGCAAGGAATTGGCCGTCCGTGCGGCTCTCGGCGCGAGCCGCGGACGCCTCGTTCGGCAGTTTCTCGCCGAATCTCTCTCGCTGTCGCTGGCGGGCGGTGGCCTCGGCATCCTGATGGCGGCCTGGGCGGTCCGAATCCTTCCGGCGGTTCTCCCGACGAACCTGCCGCGGCAGCGGGAGATCGCCATGAACGCGCCGGTCCTGCTCTTCGCATTGGCCGCGACCGTCGCCGTTGCCGTTTCGCTCGGGCTCTTCGCCGCTTGGCGCGCCGCCGCGGGAGATCTCCAGGACGCCTTGACCGCCGGCTCCCGCAGCTACAGCGGCGGGGGCGCGAGCCAGCGGCTTCGGAGTTTCCTGGTCATCGGCGAAATCGCCGTCACCCTCGTGATCCTGGTCGGAGCGGGTCTTCTCGGCCACAGTTTCGTCAGACTCGTGTCCACGAGTCCCGGCTTCCGCCATCAGGACCTGATCACGATGGAGTTTTCGCCCCCCACTCCGAAATGGCTGACGCCGGAGGACCAGACGGACGTCGCGCGCCAGATCCGGCTCATGGACGGCATCCTGGCTCGCCTCGGCGCGATTCCGGGCGCCGAGTCCGTGGGCCTCGTCGGAGCGCTTCCGGTCGCGGCCGGCGACGATCTGGCGGACGGAGATTTTCTGATCCTCGATGGCCAGAAGCCGCCGGCCGATCTCGAGGAGTTTGGCCGCATGTCTCGAAATCCCTCCCGGGTCGGGCACGCCCTGTATTGCGTCGCGGGCGAGGCGTACTTCCGCACCGTGGGCATTCCGCTCGTCCGGGGGCGGATGTTCGGCAGCCAGGACGACCTGGATTCGCCGAACGTCGCCGTGATCAGTCAAACCCTGGCGCGCGAGCGCTGGCCGAACCAGGACCCCATCGGTCGCGTCATCGAGTTTGGCAACATGGACGGCAACCTGACGCCGCTGACGATCGTCGGCATCGCGGGCGACGTTCGGGCGCGCGGCCTGGATCTTCCCCCGAGCCCGGTCATCTACGTCGACTACCGCCAGCGCGGGATGCACGCCAATTCGTCCCCGACGGTTCTCGTGCGGACCGCGGCACCGCTCGGAGAGATCGTCTCGGCCGCGCGCGGCATCTTCCACGACCTTGCTCCCGATGTGCCGGTCAAGTTCTCCACCTTCGCGGACGAGATGGGCGGCTGGCTCTCGGATCGCCGCTTTCTGCTCCTTCTCGTGGCGCTCTTCGCCGCCGCCGCGCTCGGTCTTGCCGCCGTCGGCCTCTACGGCGTGGTGGCCTTCTCCGTCATGCGCCGGACCCAGGAGATCGGCATCCGCATGGCACTCGGCGCCGAGCGCGGGGACGTCTTGCGACTCGTCCTTGGCGAAGGGGCGCGCATGGCCGCCGTCGGCGTGGTCATCGGCGTCGCCGTGTCGCTGGCGATCACGCGCCTCATGGCGACGCTTCTCTTCGGCGTGAGTGCGACGGATCCGCTGACCTTCGGCGGCGTCGCCGCGCTCCTGTGTTCTGTCGCCCTGCTGGCGTCCTACATCCCGGCGCGCCGCGCCATGGGCCTCGATCCCGATACGGCGTTGCGCTACGAGTAGAAGAGGGGCGGCCTCGTTCAGAGCCCCCCGTGGAGCCGTCCAAAGACGTGGGCGAGCATGAGCGACATGACGAGGATGCCTGCGCCGAGGGGGAGAACGTGCGAGGTCCTGCGCAGGTCGAAGCTGCCGACGCGGCAGACGAGCAAATAGCCAACGGCGAGGTTGAAGAAGCCCCAGGCGACATTGATGGTCGAGGAGGACAAGCCCTCGCCGGGTGGGGTTGCGAAAGGGCTCTGAAACGAATGGCCCGAGATCCCGTTGCCGAGATGGGGCAAAGCGTTCGCGAGAAATGCCCCCCCGAAAAAGTACGCCACCGCGTGGTACCACCGCATCGTCATGACTCCCTCCTTCATGGAGTTCGGGCTCGCTCTCGTTCCGGGTCCTAGAATAAGTCGATATGGCCGTGACCCCCGGGAATCGATTCGGGGCTCTGACCCTATCGGTCGCGCACGAGAAGGTCCGCGAGCAAACATTTCCCGCCCTGGTCCGTACCTCACCTCAGCCCCGGCGAGTGCCCGACGCGCTCTGGAAGAGGAGAACCAACATGCCCGCGAACCTTTCGGCCCCCGCGAGCCTGCTTGCTTGCATCCTCACCGCCACGGCGCCGGCGCCGGCCAACGAGAGCGTGCCGGAAGTGCTGCAGCGCCAGACGCAGGAGCTCTTCGACGCGGTCTCGACGGGCTCCGCCGCCGTGTGGGACAAGTACCTCGACGCCGACGTGCGCGTCATCGACGAGAGCGGCGAGGTGCTGACGAAGAAACAGCTGGTCGAGGGGACCAAACCCCTCCCGGAGGGCGTCTCCGGGAGCATTCGCGTCACGGACTTCGGCGTCGCGGTGCACGGCAACGTCGCGGTGGCGACGTACGTCAACGACGAGAACGAAGTCTTCCACGGCCACGCGCTCCATTGCCAGTATCGAACGACGGATACCTGGATGAGGACCGAAAACGGCTGGCGCCTGATCGGAAGCCAGATCCTCGCCCTGCGCACCGATCCGCCCCCGGTCGCCCTGACCGCCGCCCTCCGCGACCAATATTGCGGGCGATACGCCTTGACCCCGGCGATCGGCTACGAGATTCGGTGCAACGGCGACGCCCTCGAGGGCCAGCAAACGGGCCGCCGGCCCGAGTCCCTGCGCGCCGAGGCGCCCGACGTGCTGTTCGTGCCGGGCCGGCCGCGCTACCGGTACGTCTTCCTCCGTGGCCCCGACGGAAAGGTCACAGGATTCGTGCAGAGGCGCGAGGCATGGGACCTCGTTTGGACACGCGAGTGAGGTGAACGAACCGTCTCTGCTTCAGTCCTCGCGGTCCCGGCCGGTATGGAGGGACAGCTCGTCGTCGGCGGCGTCGTAGTGAAAGAGCTGTCCGTAGCGGCCCCAGTTCACGAGGGAGCGGAAGAGCTCCTTCGGAGCGGAGGCGGGCAGACGCTGGGCGAGTCGGTCTCGTACCTCTTCGCCGGAGAGGGGCCTGTCCGGGTCCGCGGCGAGATCGCGGACGACGGCCGCGAAGAGGCCGAGAGCGAGGAGGCGCTTTCGGAACAGGAGCTTCTTTTCGGGCTGGCTGGCCGCGACCATCGCGCGCCCGGTCTCGGTCAGCCGGACGAGGTTGCCCGGCGTGTCGACCAGCTCCAGGATCTCGGCGGCCTTCACGACCGAGATCGTGTGCCCGAAGTCGTAAGCCGTGATGGCGTCGAGCTCGAAGAGGTCCTGCTGCCCGCCGTGATCGCTGACGATCTCGAGCAGTCCCAGGACTTCGCTCGGCCGGGCATGCGGAATGGGCCGCATCGGCCCGACCGGGGGGCGCTTGGCGCCGGCCTCGACGTGCTCGTCCGGCATGTGAACGCCCGTCACGATGTCGTGGATCTGCTCGACCATGCGGAGAAACTCGGGATGGCGGTACTCCCGCGGGTGCGGCAGGGTGTTGACGATCTCCTGCTGGACCGTGCCGGGATTGGCCCCCAGGATCACGATCCGGTCTCCCAGGTAGACGGCTTCGTCGATCAGGTGCGTGATGATCAGGATGGAGGAGAGGCCGCTCTTTCCGTCCGACCACAGCCGGTAGACCTCGGCCCGGAGGGATTCGGCGGTGAGGACGTCGAGGGCGGAGAACGGCTCGTCCATGCAGAGCAGCTCCGGGCCGCCGACGAGGGCCCGGGCGATTCCGACCCGCTGCTTCATCCCGCCCGACAGCTCCTTGGGAAACGCGCGTTCCACGCCGGCGAGGCCCACGCGTTCGATCGCGCTGCGGACGCGGGACTCCGCCTGGTCTTCCGGCAAGGGCGCGCCGTTCAAGCCGACCCGCACGTTCTGTTCGACCGTGAGCCACGGAAACAGGGCGAAGTTCTGGAAGACGACGGCGGCGCCGGGGTGGATGCCGGACAGCGGCGCGCCGTGGTCCATCACCGAACCCGAAGTCGGAGGGATGAGCCCGATGAGGATGCGCAGCAGCGTGGACTTGCCGCAGCCCGACGGCCCGAGGACGGCGACGGTCTCACCCTTGCGGACGGCGAAGTCGACGTCGTGCAGGACGACGCGCTCGTGGCCGGCCTCGTCCTGGTAGGACTTGGTGACCCCGATCGTCTGGGCGATCGGGGGCTCGGGCGCGGCCTGCGGAATGGGTGCAGCCATCTTGCTCAACGGTTCAGAGCGTATTTCGATTCGGCGATGCGGTACAGCGGCCGCCAGAGGGCGCGGTTCAGGATGATCAGAGCAGCCGACATCGTCAGGACGCCCGCGGCCAGCAGCGGGAAGTTCGCGGTGAGCGTCGCGCGGGTGATCGTCGAGCCGAGGCCGAAGGTTTCGAGGGTCCTGCCCTTGTAGGTCAGCGTTTCGGCCACGATCGACGCGTTCCACGCGCCGCCGGCCGCCGTGATCAGGCCGGTGACGAGGTAGGGAAACACCGCGGGCAGGTAGAGCTTCTTCCACCGGTCCGGCCCGGACATCTTGTACGTCGCCGCGGCTTCGTCGAGGTCGTGGGGAACGGCGCTCGCTCCCGCGAGGACGTTGAAAAGCACGTACCACTGGGCCCCCAGGAACATCAGGGCCGACGCGATGATCGAGAAGGGGACGCGCAGGACGAGCAGGACGGCCGTGACGATCGGGAAGATCATCGGGGCCGGAAAGGACGCCACCAGCTGGACGACCGGCTGCAACCGGCGTGACCACGTCGCCGAGCGCCCGATCAGGATGCCCGCGGGGACCGTCCAGACCACGGCCAGCCCGAGCGCACCGGCCGTGCGCAGAAAGGTCGCGCCGAGGGCCTCGGCCAGCTCGGCCCATTCGCGCGGTGGAACGGACGCCAGAAGGGTGGTGAGGCGAACGATTCCCCAGACCGCGGCCGCGGCCGCGCCGAGTCCCATCGCTCCGACGAGCCCGCCTCGCAGGCGGGCCGCGGCGCGGCCCGAGCCGTCGGTCGCGACGGTCGCCACGGGAACGGCCAGCGTCCGATGGGCGGTCGCTTCGGCAATCCGCCGGCGGGCGCGTCGCAGCCGGCGCATCAGGGGCGATCGGCGCGCCAGGTCCAGGACCCACGAGCGGGGCTTCTCGCCCGAGGCGAGGTCCTCGAGCCGGAATCGCTGCGACCACGCCACGAGGGGCCGCCAGAGGAGCTGGTCGACGGAAAGGATCATGACCGCCATCGCGAAGATGGCCCAGAGCATCGCGCGCTGGTCTCCCTTGTCGATCGCGACCGCCATGTACGAACCGACGCCCGGGAGCCGGAAATCGCGGTTGCCGAGCGTGAAGGCTTCGTTGACGGTCAGGAAGAACCAGCCTCCGGCCATCGACATCATCGAGTTCCAGACCAGTCCGATCGCCGAGGACGAGACCTCGACCGTTCGAAACGTCCTGAACCAGCCGAATCGGTGGATGCGGGCGACTTCCTTCAGCTCGCTCGGAATCGAGCGCAGCGAGCCGTAGAAGGAGAACACCATGTTCCAGACCTGGCCCGTGAAGATCATGAGGATGCAGGCGAGCTCCAGCCCGACGTTCGAGTGCGGGAAGAGGGCGACCATGCCGAGCACGAGGCCAGGCAGAAACCCGAGGACGGGAATGCCCTGGCCGATGTCGAGGAGGGGGATCATGACCCGCTCGGCGCGCCTGGAATGGGCGGCAATGGTCCCGTAGACGAGTGTGAAGACAAGCGAGAGGACGTAAGCGGCCATGCCCCGCGACAGCGACAGGAGCGTGTAGCCGGGCAGCGCGGCGGGGCTCAGGTCGATCGGCGTCGCCGTCCGAATCGGCGCATTCCAGCGCTGCGCCAGCACGACGACGCCGCCGACGAGTGCCGCCAGCGTTCCGAGCAGCAGGACGTCCACGGCGAGCCCGCGGATCCCGGGCAGGGACGCCGGCTGGGCATCGAGCTCCTTCGAGGCCAGTCGCGGGGTCAGGATCGGCACGGCAGCGGATTATCGGAGGCCCGGGGCATTTGCGCAACGCTTTCCGTCGAGGCGATTCGTTCCTTCCTCGCGCTCGGGCGATCGCCTTCGAGCGGCAGCGAGACACCGCGGCCCGCGAGCGGCCCTCCTCGATTCCCGCGAGCCCGCGACGATCGACCCGTCTCGCGGGCGACGTCGTCCGGAGGCGCGCGCGCCGGGCGACGCTTGCCGATATAGACTTCGCGGGTTGGCCGTGACCCACACGCCACCCGGCTGAAGTGGCGGACGGAGACAGAAGCACGGACAACGGGCGGGTCGCCCTTTCAGCCGCCTGGAGTTGATCGTGAACCGCCGGGTTCGAGACCCGTCGGTCCCGATGCGTCACCGAAGGAGCGCGCCAAATGAAGCCCTCTTCGCCCCGTCGCCCACCTGCGTCGGCCGCCGCCAAGGCCAGAGTCGCGGCCCTGTTGAGAGGGGAGGCTCCGGTCGTCGGAGATCCCGACGAGGCTCGCGGGCTGCCCTTCGTTTCGCCGGGGGAACGGCAGGCGGCGATCGCCATCGCGGCGAGGAAAAAGGCGGCCGCCAAGAAGCGCCGCGGCAAATAGCCGGCGCCTCCGGCCGCGGTCCGGTCGTCGGTCAGGCCGACGGAATCGGCGGCGCGTGCTTGAGGATCGAAAGCAGCTCGGCCTTCGACTCGGCCATCCCCAGCCAGAGGAGCGCGGCGTCCATGTCGCGGAAGACGAAGATCTCGTCGGGAGTCGTGCGCAGGATCTGGAACATCCGCGCCATGCCGTAGGCCACGTCCGTGGACACCACGATGGCCCGACGCGCGCCCGCTCCGAAGGGACTGACTTCGGCCAGTTCGCGGATGATGGCGCTGCTGGCGTCGACCGTCGTGACCTCCCGCAGGTCGACGAGCTGGCAGAAATGGGGATGGAAGCGGGGATCCGCGGCGAGGGTGCGGGCGTGCGCGAGCAGGTCGCGGCCGGTCAGCGTTCCCCATCCGCGGGTGAGGACCGCGGACCGGGTCTGGTCGATGGCGAATGATCCGGGCATCGGAGGACCTTCGATCTTATGACCCCTTTCGAGACCGAACGACCCTGGCAGCGGGTCGGGCTCGTTCCGCGCCTGGCGGGCGTGGCCGGGAAGAAAGTAAACTCTCCCTAAAAGAGGTGCCGGTGCGGGTCGAATCGGGCGAACTCAGGGGTCTGCGACGCTGGAGCGACGCCGTCTGCCGCGGCGGTGCGCGACCGGTGCCAGCCGGCCGCTTCGTGCTCGGCGTGCTGCCGGGCGAGGGCATCGGCCCCGAGGTCGTCGCCGCCGCGCTCGCCGTGCTGGCGGCGGCGGAGTCGGGCGGCCACGCGCGTTTCGAAATCCGCTCGGGCGGCGCCATCGGCCGCGAGGCGGAGCTGATGACGGGGGGGGCGCTGACCGAGGACGTTTCCGAGTTCTGCCGGCAGATCTTCGGCGCGGGCGGCGCCGTCCTCTGCGGGCCGGGCGGGAGTCGGTTCGTGTACGACCTGCGGCGGAGGTTCGATCTCTTCTGCAAAATCTCGCCGCTCAAGCCGTCCGGGCTCCTGGCCGAGGCCGGACGGCTGAAGTCCCGGTTTCTTGAGGGCGTCGACATCCTCGTCGTGCGCGAGAACGTCGGCGGGATCTACCAGGGCGACTGGCGCGAAACCGCGCACGAGCGGGAGGGTCGTCTCTGCGAGCATTCCTTCCGCTACTCCGAGGCCCAGGTGCGGCGGCTTCTTGCAACGGCCGCGACGCTCGCCGCGGACCGGAGCGGCAAGCTCGCCGTGGTGATCAAGGACGGCGGGATCCCGGGCATCAGCGCCCTCTGGCGCGACCTCGGCCAGGAGGTGGCCGCGTCCGCGGGCGTCGAGGCCTCGTTCGTGGACATCGACCTCGCGGCGTACCGGCTCGTCCAGGACCCGCTCTCCTTCGACGTGATCGCCGCCTCGAATCTCTTCGGCGATGTGCTCGCCGACGTCGGCGCGGTCCTCCTCGCCTCGCGCGGGATGTCCTTCTCGGGCAATTTCTCGGAAGCCGGGGCGGCGGTCTACCAGACCAACCATGGCTCGGCGGTCGACCTCGCGGGCCAGGGCCGCGCGAATCCGATCGGGCAGATCGCCTCGGCCGCGATGATGCTGCGCGAGAGCTACGGCCTCGCCCGCGAGGCCGCCTGGATCGAGGACTCGGTCGAGGACGTGCTCCGGCTCGGCTTCCGCACGTTCGACATCGCCGAGCCGGGCGCGACGGTCGTGGGGACGGCGGAGCTCGGCGAGCGCGTCGCCGCGGGGGTCGAGCGCCGGGCGCGCTCGGCCGAATGAGACCGGTCCTTCTCCTCGTCGACCTGCAGAACGACTTCCTCGACGCCCCGGGCCTCGAGCCGCCGGCCCCGGAGATCGTCCGCAGCGTGCGCCGGCTTCTCGTCGGGGCCCGCGCCCTGGGCATCCCGGTCGTTCACGCGGTGACGTCGGTCAGCCCCGACGGCGAGGATCGCATGCCGCACTGGAGGCGGCTCGACCGCCGGCGGTGCGTGCGGGGTACGCGGGGGCACGCGCCGCCTCCGGGGCTCGAGCCCGTCGAGGGGGAACCGGTCGCCTCGAAGGCGTTCTTTTCCGCTTTCGGGTCGCGCGACCTCGACCCCGCCCTCGCGGCTTCCGGTGCGGACACGCTCGTCGTCGCCGGCGTTCACCTGCACGGATGCGTCCGGGCGACGGTCCTCGATGCCTACGAGCGCGGGTGGAAGGTCTGGGTGGCCGAAGACGGCGTCGGCAGCGACGATCCGCTCCACGCCGCCGCGACCCGCCGGTACCTCGACGGGCGGGCGGCGCTGTTCGCCCCGGTCGAGGATCTTCTCGCCCGGCTCGGTTCGGGGGGCGCCCCCCCCGACGATTCCGATTGGCTGCGTGAGGAGGCTGCCGCGGCCTCGTCGGCGGCGCGTAAGGCGGGAGCGCGCTGGCGCGACGCATCGCCGTTGGAACGAACGCAACCCCTCGCCGCGCTGGCGAGCCGCTTCGAGGCCGAGGCGGCCTCCTTCGCGCGCCAGATCGCCTCCGACGTGGGAAAGCCGGTCGCTCAGGGGGAGGCGGAGGTCCGGCGGACCGCGGAGCTGCTTCGCCGCGCCGCCGCGCTCTCGAAAGGCGGCCTTCAGCCGGCCGGGCCGCGATCGTCGTTCCGGCGCGTGCCCCTCGGCGTCGTGGCCGTCGTCACGCCCTGGAACAATCCGCTGGCGATCCCGTGGGGAAAGATCGGGCCGGCGCTGGCACTGGGCAACACGGTCGTGTGGAAGCCGGCCCCCGCGGCCGCCTCTCTGGCCGCGCGGTCGCTCCAGGCCGCGCGCGAGGCGGGGCTTGCTGACGGCGCCGTCAGTCTCGCCTGCGGCGATCATCGAACGGCGGCCGCCGTCATGAGCGATCCGGGCGTCGATGCGGTGTCGCTGTCGGGCTCCTCCCTCGCGGGTTGGGCGGCTCAGGAAATCTGCGCGAGGCGGCGGATCCCGCTCCAGGCGGAGCTCGGCGGCAACAACGCGGCCATCGTCTGGCACGGCGCAGACCTGGCGCGCGCGGCATCCCTCGTGGCGCAGGGCGCCTTCGCCTTCGCGGGACAGCGCTGCACGGCCAACCGGCGCGCGATCGTGAGCGCCGATCTGTTCGACGCCTTTCTCGAGCTGCTCACCGGCGCGACGGTGGCGCTGCGCTGGGGAGACCCACT
>DATMNJ010000119.1:0-2475 GCA_035569175.1 Thermoanaerobaculia bacterium
GTTGTTTTCCTCGTCGAAGCGCGCCTTGAGCTCGACGAGAACGGCGTCCTGCTTGCCGTTCTCGGCGGCACGGGCGAGGGCGGCCACGATCGGGGAGTCCGTGCCGGCCCGGTACAGCGTCATCTTGATCGCGAGCACGTCCTCGTCCACCGCCGCCTGCTCGAGGAATTGGAGGACCGGGTCGAAGGAGTCATAGGGCTGGTGGAGCAGGATGTCGGCCTTGCGAATTGCCTCGAAGACGTTGGCCGGAGGGGCGAAGAGGCCGCGCGCCGCGGGCAGGAACGGCGAGTCCTTCAGCTGCGGGAGGTCGAGCTTCAGGACCGACAGCAGGTCGGCCGCGCCGAGCGGCCCGTCGACCTCGTAGACGTCGTCGGGCTCGAGCTCGAGCTCCGCCCGGAGCAGCTCCCGGACCGTCTCCGGGCACCGCTGCTCGACCTCGAGCCGGATCGCGGCACCGAAGCGCCGGCGTCGCACGTTCTCGGCGACGCTGTTGAGCAGATCGCCGGCCTCGTCCTCGCGGATCTCGATGTCGGCGTCGCGCGTCACGCGGAAAGCCGACGCTCCGAGGATCTCCATCCCGGGGAAGAGGCGATCGAGGTTCGCCTCGACCAGATTCTCGAGCATGACGAACTCGAGGACGTTGCCCGTCGCGCCGGGGACCGGCACGAAGCGGCCGAGAGAGGCCGGGACCTTCACGCGCGCGAAGGCGGCGCGCTTCTCCTTCTTGTCCGAGAGCTCGACGGCCAGGGATAGCGACAGGTTCGAGACGAACGGGAAGGGATGTGCCGGATCGAACGCGAGGGGCGTGAGAACGGGGAAGACGACATTTTCGAAGTAGGCCGCGAGATCCTTGCGCCGGTCGCTGTCGATCTCGTTCCACTGGAGGATCCGAACGCCGGCGTCGGAGAGCTTCGGCTGGAGGTCCTCGCGAAGGGTTCGGATGGCGAGGCCCGAGTCGCGCAGCACGATTTCCCGAATCAGACGGAGTTGTTCGGGGGCCGAAAGGCCATCCGCGCTGCGCTCGGTGACCGAAGCCTCGAGCTGCTCGTGAAGTCCCGAGACCCGGATCATGAAGAACTCGTCGAGATTGGAATGGAAAATCGCGAGGAACTTCACGCGCTCGAACAGGGGCCACGCCGGATCGAGAGCCTCCTCGAGGACGCGCCGGTTGAAGGCGAGCCAGGAGATCTCCCGGTTGAAGTAGAGGGAGTGGTCGTTGAGCCGGTCGTCCGGAGTGCCGGCGCTCCCAATGAATTGAACCTCGCTCATCGTCGGCCTCTCCGGCAAGACTGCGAAAGGTACCACTCCTGCCCGCCGCCGGTGTGAAGACGCTGGGACCCGGGCCGAATTCCCGGGACGGCCCGTGGGGCCCATGGGGCGTGCGGGTTATAACGAGTAAGTCATTTGTTTTATTAGGTTTATTCCTAGCGCATCGGAAAGGCTCGGGGTGATCCCGAGCCGGTTGCCCGGGCCCGCGGCGTATCAGCCGCGCTCGGCGAGCACGAGCCGCGCAAACTCGCCGGGGGGCGGCGCGAACATCGCCTGGCCGCGAGCGACCAGCGCCTGCGAACGCGCGGAGATGGCCGCCCGAATTGCGCCGCCGAGCGCCGGGGCTCGCGGGATCTCGCCCCGCTCCGATCTCTGCGCGACAGCGGCCCCGAGAAGGATGAGGTCGGTGGCCTCTCCGAGCTCCTCGGCCAGCGCGGAAAGCGTCTTTTCGCGGTGCTTCAAGGCCGCGCTTCCCGAAGAGGCGAGCATCTCGAGCTGGTAGCGCAGCTCCTTCACGCGCTTTCGCCACTCGTGGAAGTCCGTGTCGTGGCCGCTCTCGGCGGCCCGGGCCAGCGCCTCCTGCACGCGTCGGACGCTGCGCGAGAGGCCGCGCGCGAGGTCGTCCATCGAGAACGACTCGGGCAGCGTCACCCGCAGGGCATCCGGCAGCGGCCTCAGGATACGGCTGCCGCTCTCGAGCGCCTCGGCCGCGCTGCCGTCCCGGGCGCGCTCGCGGCCGAGGGCCTCTTCGATTGCCGGGAGGGCGGGATCGTCGACGGCGACCAGCCGCAGCGTGGCGAGCAGGACGTCGGCGTCGCGAAAGGCGCCGGTCTCGGCGAACGCGCGCTTGAGCTCGCGCGCCAGCCCGAACGCGGACCTCGCGCCGAGGGCGGGGCGCAGCAGCCCGACAACCGCTCGCGCGCGCCGGATGGATTTGCGAAACTCGTGCACCGACTCCTCGGGGGCGACCGCGGCGCGTCGTGCCGCGGCTCGCGCGTATCGCAGCGTTCCGGCAAAGGCGTGCAGGACGGACTCGCGCAGGGGCCACGCTCGCCGCATCGCCAGCTTGCGGCCGGCGGGACGGCGCGGAGGTCTCAGCAGCCGGCGCACGGCCGGATTCGTGGCCATTCGACCTGCGATCCTACCGCCTTCCCGGGGCGGCCGTTCGTCAACCGGGCGCGGCGAGGCGCAGGCCGCAGGTGCCCG
>DATMNJ010000120.1:0-3949 GCA_035569175.1 Thermoanaerobaculia bacterium
CCGAGCCGGCCCAGCGCTTCCTCGGCGAAGTCGAGGTCGAGGCGCGAGTCTCCCGAAAGCAGCCGCAGGCGAGCCAGGCGCAGCGCCGTGCGCCGGACGCGGAACAGGTTCCCATGCGCATCGAGGATCCCCGGGGAGACGGTGCCGCCGGCCGCTTCGACGAGCAGCCGCGCGGCGAGATTCAGGGCACCGGGAATCGCGTCGATGTCGGCGCTGCGCTCGAAGCGGTGGGACGCGTCCGTGTGCATGCCGAGACGGCGCGCCGTCCGACGGATCGTGGCCGGGTCCCACCAGGCGCCTTCGAGCAGAACGTTCCGCGTCTGGTCGGTGACGGCCGAGTCGAGGCCGCCCATGATGCCGGCGAGCGAGACCGCGCGCTCGGCGTCGGCGACGACGACGTCGGAGGGCTCGAGCGCGCGCTCGAGGCCGTCGAGGGTGACGAGCTTCTCGCCCCGGCGGGCCTTGCGGACGATGAGAAAGCCCCCCGCGAGCCGGTCGAAGTCGAAGGCGTGCAGGGGCTGCCCGGTATCCCAGAGCGCATAGTTGGTGGCGTCGACCGCCGCCGAGATGGACTTCGCACCGATCGCGGCCAGGCGGTCCCGGACGGGCTCGGTCGCGGGCCGGCTCTCGACGCCCCGCGCCAGACGTGCGCCGAAGCGGCGGCAGAGGTTCGGCACCTGGATGACCACCGACGTCAGCTGCTCGGTGGTCTCGCCGCTCGAAGCGGGCTCGGCATAGCGCGCGGCAAAATCCAGGAGAGGCCGCCCCGACATCGCCGAGACCTCGCGGGCCAGGCCGCGGTGTCCCATCGCGTCCGGCCGGTTCGGGGTGATCTCCGCCTCGAGGATCGTGTCGTCGCCGCGGGCGGCGACGGACTCGATCGGGATTCCGGCCTGGTCGAGCAGCCGGCGCACACCGTCGGCGCCGCCGACCGCCCCGACGTCCACGAAATCCGAGAGCCATGCGAGGGAGAACTTCATGCCTCTCCCGCGAACTGAGACAGGAACCGTTCGTCGCCCTCGAACAGCAGGCGCAGATCCGGGAACCCGTACTTCAGCAGCGCCACCCGGTCCATCCCGAGCCCGAACGCGAACCCCGTGAACTCCTCGGGATCGATCGCGACGCCCTGGAGAACGCGGGGGTGCACCATCCCCGCTCCCATGATTTCGATCCAACCCGAGCCCTTGCACTTCCCGCAGCCGTTTCCCTTGCAGAAGATGCAGGTCATGGAGACGTCCACCCCCGGTTCGACGAAGGGAAAGAAGGTCGGGATGAAGCGCGCCTTCGTGCCCCGGCCGAAGAGCTCCTCGAGGAAGGCGGCAACGGTGCCCTTCAGGTCCGCCATCGAGATGCCGCGGTCCACGACGAGGCCCTCGACCTGGTGGAAGACGGGCGAGTGCGTGGCGTCCACCTCGTCCTTCCGGTAGACGCGGCCGGGAACGATCAGGCGCAGCGGCGCGCCGTGGCGCCGCATCTCGCGGATCTGGACCGGCGACGTGTGCGTCCGCAGCAGCAGCGGCGAGACGGCCTTCCGGTCGAGCAGCAGCGTGTCCTGCGAGTCGCGGGCCGGGTGGTCCGCCGGAAAGTTGAGCGCCTCGAAATTGTGGAAGTCGTTCTCGACCTCCGGGCCGTCGGCGATCGAATAGCCCATCCGCAGGAAGATGCGCTCGATCTGCCGGCGCACGATCGTGATCGGGTGGAGGCTTCCGGCGCGCGTCTGCCGGCCCGGCAGCGTGACGTCCACCGAGGCGGCGCGGTCGCGGGAGGCCGCCTCGCGCGCCTCGAGCTCTCGCCCGAGCCGCCCAATCGCCTCCTCGATCTCCAGCTTCGCCGCGTTCGACCGCGACCCGAACCCGGCCCGCTCGGCCGGCGGCAGCGCCTTCAACTTCGCGAAGAGCTCGGGGACGAGTCCCCGGTCTCGGCCGAGGTAGCGCCCCTTCAGGCGCTCGTAGTCTCCGCGGGAAGGCACACCCTGGGCGGCCTCCTCGCGAAAGGAGCGCAGCAGCTCTTGGATCGGGTCCTGCGCCACGTCGTCTTTTTGCGGTCTGCCGTCCGGTTCAGGCGATCTTGAGCGCCTGCTTGGCGACGCCGACCAGGTGCGTGAATGCCGCCGGGTCCGAGACCGCCAGGTCGGCCAGCATCTTGCGGTTGATCTCGTTGCCAGCTTTCTTGAGCCCGTCCATCAGCTTGCTGTACGAGATCTCGTGCTCGCGCGCGGCGGCGTTGATCCGGATGATCCACAACCCGCGGAAGTCGCGCTTCTTCGCCTTGCGGTCCCGGTAGGCGTAGACGAGCGACTTCTCCACCTGGAGCTTGGCCATCCGGTACGACTTCGACTTCGTGCCGTAGTAGCCCTTGGCCAGGGCCATGGTCTTTGCCCGGCGGTTCTTCCTCTTGGGTCCCCTCTTTACACGAGGCATCTTGCTTTCTCCTTCAGCCGTTGATCGTGAGCCCCGGGCGGTCGACGCGGGCCGAACGCGTTCGGCTTCCGGCGACCGGCCTACGGCCTACGCGTAAGGCAGCATCTCGCGGACGCGCTTGGTGTCGCTCTTCGAGACCGTCGTGCCCTGCGCGAGTCCGCGCTTTCTCCCGGGCGCCTTCTTCGTGAGGATGTGGCTCTTGAAGGCCTTGGCCCTCTTGAACTTGCCGGACGCGGTCTTCTTGAACCGCTTCGCGGCGCCCCGATGCGTCTTCAGTTTCGGCATGTCGTCTCCCTCTAGGTGCCTTCGGCCTTCATTCCCTTTTCGTGCTTGACGGGCGACAGGATCTGGTAGAGCCGGTTGCCGAGCATCTCGGATCGCGACTCGGCGATGGCCTTGCCCGCGAGGTCCACCAGCAGCCGGTCGAGCACCCTCTGGCCGTTCTCGCGGCGAGCCATCTCGCGTCCACGAAACTGCACGGTGGCCTTGACCTTGTCGCCGTGCGACAGGAACTTCTCGATGTTCTTCATCTTGAAGTCGTAGTCGTGGTCGTCGATGTTCGGGCGGAACTTCACTTCCTTGACCTGCGTCGTCTTCTGCTTCTTCTTCGAGTCCTGCTGTTTCTTCTTCTGCTGGTAAATGAACTTGCCGAAGTTCATGATCCGGCAGACCGGCGGCTGCGCGGTCGGAGCGATCTCGACCAGGTCGAGCCCCGCCTCGCGAGCCTTCTGGAGCGCGTCGGACATCACCACGACGCCGAGCGCCTCGCCCTCCGCCCCGATCAACCGGACTTCCTTCCAGCGGATCTGTTCGTTGACGCGAATGTTCTTCTTATCGATCTTTCACCTCCGTCGTCAGTTCCTGAGCCTTCGCGGCGACCGCCCTCATGGCGGCTCCGATGAACTCCTCGATCGACATCGTCCCGGCGTCGCCGCCGTGGCGCAGCCGCACCGCGGCCGTGCCCGCGGCGGCTTCCTTCTCGCCGATGACCAGCATGGAGGGGGACTTCTGCATCTCCGCCCTGCGGATCCGGGCCCCGAGCTTCTCGTTGCGGTCGTCGCACTCGACCCGGAGCCCGGTCGCCCGAAGCCGCTCCTCGACCGCCTTGGCCGCCGCCGCGTAGCGGTCCGACACCGGGAGAACGACCGCCTGCACGGGCGCGATCCAGAACGGGAAGTTGCCTCCCGTGTGCTCGATGAGGATCCCGAGGAACCGCTCGAGCGAGCCGAGGATCGCGCGGTGGAGGACGACCGGCCGACGGGCCTTGCCGTCCTCAGCGATGTAGGTGAGGTCGAAGTTGTCGGGCTGCGCGAAGTCGCACTGGATCGTGCCGAGCTGCCAGGGACGGCCGAGGGCGTCCTTGACCCGAAAATCGATCTTCGGGCCGTAGAAGGCGCCGTCGCCGGGCGTCACGACGTGCGGACGGCCGGCCTTCTCGAGCGCGGCCGCCAGCGCCTTCTCGCCCCGATCCCACTGCGCGTCGGTGCCGATCCGCTTGTCCGGCCGCAGCCCCAGCGAGATCTCGACGT
>DATMNJ010000121.1:0-2410 GCA_035569175.1 Thermoanaerobaculia bacterium
CGCGGCGAGGCTGTTCGGCCTTCCGGCGGCGCGGGATGATCCTGCCGACGCGCTGCTCGACCCCTCGTTCGCGATCCTGCACGGGCTCTACTGGCTGTCCGCAAACCTCGCGCGGCGCACGCCGCTCCTGCTCTGCGTGGACGACGTTCACTGGGCCGACCAGGCCTCGCTGCGCTTCCTGCACTACCTCGGGCGACGACTCCAGGAGCTGCCCATCGCGGTCGTCGTCGCAACCCGCCCAGCCCGTTCGGCCGATGGCTCACCGCTGCTCGCCGCGCTCGCCGCCGACCCGTCTGCCGAGATCCTCGAGCTCGCGCCGCTGAGCCAGCGGGCGGTGGCCGAACTCCTGCGGCTAACGTTCGGCACCGAAGTGGAGCAGGCCTTCGCGGCCGCGTGCCACGAGGTGACCGGCGGGGTTCCGTTCCTCCTCCGCGAACTGATCCGCGCCGTGGCCGGCCAGGGCATCGAGCCGACGGCGGCGGCCTCTTCCCGCGTCGCGAGCCTGGCGCCGCGCGCGGTCTCGCACTCGGTCGTGCGGCGGCTGAGTGGCCTCTCCGCCCCCGCTCGCGAGCTGGCCCGGGCGGCGGCCGTGCTGGGCGAGGCGGACCTCCGGCTCGCCGCTGGCCTGGCCGGGCTGGACCCCGGCACGGCCGCGACCGGGGCCGACGAACTCGCCGCCGCCGGGATCCTCGAACAAGGCCGGCCGCTGCGCTTCGTCCACCCGATCGTCCGGACGGCGGTCGAGGCTGATCTCTCGTCGGGCCAGCGGGCTGGCCTGCATGCGGCGGCGGCGGGCTGCCTCGCCCGCGAGGGCGCGTCTGCACACCGCATCGCGGCCCACCTGCTGGCGACCGACCCGGCCGGGGACGATCGGGTCGTCGATTCACTCGTGTCCGCCGCTCGGGGCGCGATCGCGAATGGCGCTCCGGACCCGGCCGTCGCCTACCTGCGCCGGGCACTATCCGAACCGCCGTCGGAGCGGCTCCTTCCCGACGTCCTGCTCGAGCTGGGCTTCGCCGAGTCGTACGCGGGAGACCCGCAGGCCACGGCTCATCTCGAGGCCGCACTCGACGTAGCACCGGCCACGACCGCGCAGGTCTCGATCACTCTCGCGCTGGGACGCATGCTGCAGATCGCCGGCCGCAACCGGGAGTCGCTCGAGGTGTTCGACCGGACGCTCGACCGCCTCGGCGCCACCGACCGGAGCGCGGCCCTGACCCTCGAGGGCGCCGCCCTCGGCGCGGCTCAGTTCGACGCCGAGACCGCCGGCGAGGCCGCGCCGCGGATCGCCCGTCTCCGCAGGCTGTCCGAGGAAGAGCCCGATGTCCCGTCGAGCGTGTTCGGCATGCTAGCGGTCGCCGCCTCGAACGCGAACGAGCCAGCGGACGTCGTCGCGCGGCTCGCGCTCCGCGCTCTGGATGGAGCGCCTAAGCTGCTGCCGGAGGCGATCGACCGGCCTCCGTTCTTCTACCACGCCAGCAATGCGCTCGCATTCGCGGAACGCCACGAGGAGGCTCTGGCGCGATTCGATGACGCGCTCGCGGACGCCCGCCGCCTCGGTTCCCTGCCGCACGTGCTCGGCCTCTCGTGCTACCGCGCCCTGCATCACCTGCGCATCGGCAACCTCGCCGACGCCGAGGCCGACGCGCGCGTGGCGCTTGAGACCGGCCCCCGCCCGCCCGGCTTGCACGCCGCCGTCGCCCTCGCAGCTCTGCTCGAGACGCTCGCCGAGCGCGCGGAATTCACGGCGGCCGAGGCGGCCGACGAACGCTACCGTCTCGCCGAGCAATTCCCGACGACAATGCAGGCAGGGTGGCTGATCGCGGCCCGGGGTCGGCTTCGGCTGGCCGAACGCCGTCCGGCTGTAGCCCTTGGCGACCTCCTCGCGGTCGGCGACCTCTTCGCTCGCCTGCGTATCTCCGCCCCGTCCATCGCGTGGCGGTCCGACGCCGCGCTCGCGTACCTCGCACTCGGCGCACAAGTCGAGGCCGAAGCCCTCGCCGCCGAAGAGCTCACGCTCGCCCAGGCCTTCAAGGGCCCGCGCGCGCTCGGGGTAGCGCTGCGAGCGGTCGGCCTGGTCAACGGCGGAAGCCGCGGCATCGAGCAGCTCCGCCAGGCGGTACGCATGCTCGAGGGCTCTGGCGCGCGACTGGAATACGCCCGCGCCGTGGCCGACCTGGGCGCCGCCCTCCGGCGTGCGGGACACCGAGCGGAAAGCCGGGAAGTTCTCCGGGTCGCTCTCGACCTCGCCCACACCTGCGGGGCGATCACGCTGACGGAGCGAGCCCGCACCGAACTCGTCGCCGCCGGCGGGCGACCCCGGCGGCTCGTCCTCAGCGGGCTCGACTCGTTGACGCCCAGCGAGCGCCGCGTCGCCCAGCTCGCCGCCGGCGGCCTGTCCAACCGCGAT
>DATMNJ010000122.1:0-18678 GCA_035569175.1 Thermoanaerobaculia bacterium
ACCTTCGTGCCGCCCTCCTGCACGGGCCTCTTCACCGACGTCGCCTGCCCGGGCGGCTTCGCCGTGGATTGGATCGAGCAGCTCTCGCTCGAGGGAATCACCGGCGGATGCGGCGGCACCAACTTCTGTCCCGGCAATCCCGTCCGACGCGACCAGATGGCCGTCTTCCTGCTCAAGGCCTCGCTCGCCTCGGACTACGTCCCGCCGGCCGCCACGGGAACGATCTTCACCGACGTGCCCGCCAGCGCCTTCGCCGCCGCCTGGATCGAGGACCTCTACACGCGGGGCATCACCGGCGGCTGTCTCACCAACCCCCTGCGCTACTGCCCGACCAACATCAACAACCGGCAGCAGATGGCCGTTTTCATCACGAAGGCCTTCGGCTTGCAGTAGCCCGCTCGGGCAAGCTCCGGCCTTCGCGGGTGACGCGTCGCGCTCACTCGCGGAGGCCGACAGTGCCGCGTTCCCGGGCCTGCTTTCCTTCGGGCGCCGGCAGGATCAACGACCGGGGTTGACGCGAAGATCCGGCATAATTGCCCGTCTCGTCGGCAAATGAGGAGGGAACCCCATGCGGTTTCGCATAGCGCCTGCCCTCTGTTTCGCGCTTTCGGCCGCCGCCGCCATCACGGCCGCCCAGGATCTCGGCCGCAAGGTGGACCCCTGGGTCCTCGACACCGCCTCGCGCGGTGAGACCGAGTTCCTCGTGATGCTGCGCGACCAGGCGGACCTGCGCGGCGCTCGCGGGTTGCCGACGAAGACCGAGAAGGGCGCCTTCGTCGCGGACGCGCTGGCCGCCGAAGCCGCGCAGGCGCAGTCGCCGATCCTCGCGTTGCTCGAATCCCGCGGCGCCGCACACCGCGCCTACTGGGTCGCCAACCTGATCTGGGTGCGCGGCGGCCTGCGCCTGGTCGAAGAGCTCGCGGCCCGCGACGACGTCTTTCACGTCTACGCCAACCCGACCGTGCGGCTCGACGGACCGCTCGATCCGCGGCCCGCGGCACGGCCGTCTTCGCCCGACACCATCGAGTGGAACATCACCAAGGTCCACGCGCCGGACGTCTGGGCCCTCGGCTACACGGGCCAGGGCGTCGTCGTCGCCGGCGAGGACACGGGGTACCAGTGGGACCACCCCGCGATCAAGGGGAAGTACCGCGGGTGGAACGGCAGCACGGCCGACCACAACTACAACTGGCACGACGCGATTCACTCGGGCGGCGGCTCCTGCGGCGCGGACGCGCCGGCCCCCTGCGACGATTTCGGCCACGGGACGCACACGATGGGGACCATGGTTGGCGACGACGGCGGCGCGAACCAGATCGGCATGGCCCCGGACGCGCAGTGGATCGGGTGCCGCAACATGAACGTGGGCGCCGGCACTCCGGAGACCTACGCCGAGTGCTTCCAGTGGTTCATCGCGCCGACGAACCTCGCCGGCCAGAATCCCGACCCGTCGAAGGCCCCCCACGTCATCAACAACTCCTGGGGTTGCCCGCCCGACGAGGGCTGCACGGACGTGACCGTCCTCCAGGCGGTCGTCGAGAGCGTGCGCGCCGCCGGCATCGAGGTCGTCGTGTCCGCGGGCAACGACGGCAGCTCCTGCGGCACGGTCGACACTCCGGCCGCGATCTACGCCGCGTCCTTCTCGGTCGGAGCGACCGACAATTCCGACACGATCGCCGACTTCTCGAGCCGGGGGCCGGTGACCGTGGACGGGAGCAACCGGCTCAAGCCGAACGTGTCGGCGCCGGGCGTCGGCGTCCGGTCGTGCGTTCCGGGCAACGGCTACGAGAGCCTGAGCGGCACCAGCATGGCCGGACCTCACGTCGCCGGCCTCGTGGCGCTCCTGCTCTCGGCCGACGCGGGCATCGTCGGCGACCCGGACTCGATCGAGCCCATCATCACGGCGACGGCGGTCCCGCGCACGACGACCCAGAGCTGCGGCGGCGTTCCGGGCAGTGCGATTCCGAACAACACCTACGGCTGGGGCCGCGTGGATGCGCTGGCCGCCGTGCTTGCGGCGAGCGCGGACCTGTCCGTCTCGCAGACCGATTCTCCGGACCCGACGCTTCCCGGGATTCCGCTGACCTACACCCTGACGGTCTCCAATGCCGGGCCGGCGACCGCCAATGGCGTCGCCCTTTCGGACACCCTGTCGCTCATCGCGGTCATCGGATCGGCCACGCCCTCCCAGGGCACCTGTACGCTGCTCAGCCACGCCGTGACGTGCGGCCTCGGCGCGATCGCCTCCGGCGCCTCCGCCACCGTGTCCATCACGGTCACCCCCTCGGCGACGGGGACCATCACGAGCTCGGCCAGCGTTTCCTGCTCGCAGCGGGACCCGAACCTCGGCAACAACGCGTTCGCCGAACAGACGGAGGTCGTCGCCTGCCCGTTTGCGGCGCCCGCGATCACGGCGCCCGTGTCCGTGCCCCCGGCGGCCGGTGGGCTGGCGGCCGGCGCTTCCTCCGGCGCGGGTCATGCCGACGCCTGGGTTCTGACGGGAGGGACCCTCGACTCCGGCCAGGGCACCAGCGCCATCACGTTCACGTCGGGCGATCCCGGGACGACCATGGTTCTCGAGCTCGTCGACTCGCTCGCCGACTGCAGCGTCCCCGCCCCGGACGCCCTGGTGTCGGTCGACTTTCTCGACGTCCCGCCGGCCGACCCCTTTCACGCCTTCGTCAACACCGTCGCGCGCAACGGCGTCACGGCCGGCTGCGGCGGCGGCAATTACTGCCCGGCGACGCCGGTCAGCCGCGCGCAGATGGCGGTCTTTCTCCTGAAGAGCAAGTTCGGCGCGAGCCACGTCCCGCCGGCCGCGACCGGCACCGTTTTCACCGACGTGCCGCAGGGGTCCTTCGCCGCCGACTGGATCGAGGAGCTCGCGGCGCTCGGCGTGACCGGAGGCTGCGGCAACGGCGCCTACTGCCCGATGGCGCCCGTGACGCGCGCGCAGATGGCCGTGTTCCTCCTCAAGACGCACCTCGGCTCCGCCTACGTGCCGCCGGCCGCGACCGGCATCTTCGGCGACGTGCCCGTCGGCGCCTTCGCCGCCGCCTGGATCGAGGACCTCTACGGCCGCGCGATCACCGGCGGCTGCAGCGCGAGCCCGCTGCTCTACTGCCCGGACAACCCCAGCACGCGTGGACAGATGGCGGTGTTCCTGACGAAGACGTTTTCGCTGCCATAGGCGGCGACGCGGAGTACGATCGGGGTGGATGCGTTTGCCAACCAACGGAGGAACCATGACCGATCACGTTCGCCTCGTCGCCCGTCTCGCCCCGCGTCGTCTCGCGCTCGCGGCCGCCCTTCTCCTGGCGGCGTCCCGGGCTTCCGCGATCGAAGCGCACTGCGTCGCCGACACGCACACGCTCTGTCTGAACGGCGGCCGGTTCTCGGTCACGGCCGCCTACCAGCAGACGCCGGAGGGCCCGTCCTTCGACGGAATGGCGGTCCCGCTGACGGACGACAGCGGATATTTCTGGTTCTTCGACTCGTCCAACGTCGAGGTGACCGTCAAGGTCCTGAACGGCTGCGGCCTGGAACCCGGCGCCTACTGGTTCTTCGCCGCGGGGCTGACGAACGTCGGCGTCGCGATCCTCGTCAAGGACGAAAAGACCGGCGTCGTCAAGATGTATTCGAACCTGATCGGAACGCCGTTCGTGCCGATCCAGGACACGGCCGCGTTCAGCTCCTGTCCGTGACCTCGGGCTCCCTGTGAGCCGCGTCACCGGCGAACGGGGGCGGCTGGGCTAGCGTTGAGGGTCGCGATGGCGCCCCCATGCTGATCGAGCTCGCCCCGTTCCTGCTCGTCCTCGCCCTGCAGGCGCCGGCCGTCACGGTGTCGGTCGCCGTGGACCCGTCCTCGAACCGCCACACCATCGACCCGCTGATCTATGGCGTGAACTTCGGCGACGACGCCCAGGCGCTGGCCCTGCGCTGGCCCTCGCGCCGCTGGGGCGGCAACGGCACGACGCGCTACTCGTGGCAGGACGACATCGCCAACCACGCGAGCGACTGGTTCTTCTACAACATCGAGTCGCAGCCGGATCCCGGTACGCTGCCCGACGGGTCGACGGCCGACCTCTTCGTCGACTCCACGCGAGCCGCCGGCGGCGAAACCATCCTGACCGTCCCGCTCATCGGCTGGACGCCGAAGGACCGCGTGCGGCACTGGGGTTTCTCGGTCGCGACCTACGGCCCGCAGCAGAACACCGAGTGCACCGTCACGGGGTTCCCGCCCTGGTGCCAGCCGGACGCCGGCAACGGAAATCACGTCGACGGTTCTCCGATCACCGGCAACGACCCCCACGACACGTCCCGCGAGATCGGCCCCGACTTCGTGACCGGCTGGATGCAGCACCTCGCCGGCCGCGTCGGAACGGCGGGATCCGGGGGCGTGCGCTTTTTCGCCCTCGACAACGAGCCCGACCTCTGGAGCTCGACGCACCGCGACGTCCATCCGACGCCCCTCTCTTACGACGAGATCTGGAGCCGCACCCTGGATTACGCCTCGGCGATCAAGGCACAGGACTCGGCGGCCCTCGTGATGGGGCCCGTGCCCTGGGGCTGGTGCGCATACTTCTGGTCCGCGCGCGACGGCTGCGGGGACGGCGGTCCCGACCTCGGGGCACACGGGGGCGTCCATTACCTCGAGTGGTACCTGCAGCAGGCGCACGATTACGAG
Source organism: Thermoanaerobaculia bacterium (assembly GCA_035569175.1). Lineage (GTDB taxonomy): Bacteria > Acidobacteriota > Thermoanaerobaculia > UBA5066 > Gp7-AA6 > DAHUXD01. The sequence goes on from DATMNJ010000122.1 coordinate 4,688, forward strand.
GCGGCCAACGGCGTGCGCCTCGTGGATTACCTCGACATCCACTACTACCCCCAGGCGGGAGGCGTGGCGCTCTCCGACGACGAGAGCGTGGCCGCCCTGCGCCTGCGGTCGCTCAAGAGCCTCTACGACCCCGACTACGTGGACGAGTCCTGGATCGGCTCCTGCTGCGGCGCGGCGGTGGATCTCATCCCACGCATGAAGGCGTGGATCGCCGCCCGTTATCCCGGCACGAAGCTGGCGATCACCGAGTACAACTGGGGCGGCGACACGGGGTTGAGCTCGGCGCTCGCCCAGGCCGAGGCGCTCGCGATCTTCGGACGCGAGGGCGTGGACCTGGCCACGCGGTGGGTCTCGCCCGAGCCCGGCTCGCGTGTCGAGGAGGCGTTCCGACTCTACCTGGACTACGACGGGCAGGGCGCGGCCGTCACGGGCGACAGCGTCGCGGCCGCGAGCGACAACGTCGACGATGTCGGAGCCTATGCCGTGGCCGGCAACGGGACGCGGCTCTTCGTGCTCCTCTTCAACAAGGCGACCGATGCGCGCGACGCGGCGATCGGCTTGCCGTCGGCGCTCCACTGGCGGGCGAGGCTCTGGCGCTTCGACTCCGGGGATACGCTCGGACCGGCGGGGACGACACAGCCCTCCGGAGGCGGCCTGACACTCACCCTGCCCGGGCGGTCGGCGACGCTCGCCGCGACGCTGCTCGACTTCGCCGACGTGCCCGCCACACATCCCTTCTACGACTTCGTCATGAAGACCGAGGACGACGGGATTTCGGCCGGATGCGGTGGAAACGCCTTCTGCCCGGACACGCCCGTGACGCGTGCGCAGATGGCCGTGTTCCTGCTGAAGGCGAGCCTCGGTGAGCACTACGCCCCGCCGCCGGCGACGGGAACCGTTTTCGCCGACGTGCCGTCAGACGCCTTCGCGGCCGCCTGGATCGAAGACCTCGCCGCACGGGGCATCACGGGCGGCTGTGGCGGCAATGCCTATTGCCCGAACGCCCCGGTCACGCGCCGCCAGATGGCGGCCTTCCTGTTGAAGGCCAGGCACGGCGCCGCCTACGTGCCGCCGGCCGCGTCCGGGATCTTCGGCGACGTCCCCGCGCAGGACCCCTTCGCGCCCTGGATCGAGGAGCTCCACGCCGAGCAGGTCACGGGCGGCTGCCAGACCGCGCCGCTGCTCTATTGCCCGGCCAACCCCAATACCCGCGGGCAGATGGCGGTCTTTCTGGTCAAGGCGTTCGATCTGCCCTGAAGGCATGGCCTCCCGGGACACCCCGGGGGCAGATGGCCGTCTTCCCCACCAGGACCTGCTCCCGGCAATGACTCTCGGACCGGCCGAGGCGGGGGGCTTGACAGCGGCAGCGCGGCGACTATAGTTAACCATATGGTTAACAGTTCCGCGGCGCTCGACGCGACGTTCGGAGCCCTGGCCGACCCGACGCGGCGGGCCATCCTCGCGACGCTGGCCCTCTCGCCGGAGAGCTCCGTCGGCGAGCTCGCCCGTCCCTTCGCGATCTCGCTGCCCGCGATTTCGCGGCACCTCCGCGTCCTCGAGGAGGCGGGCCTCGTCACGCGCGCGAAGGACGGCCGCGTCCACCGCTGCCGCCTCGTCGCCGAACCCATGCGGGATGCCGGCGACTGGATCGAGAAATATCGCGACTTCTGGGAAGTCCGATTGGACGCTCTGCAGCGCTACCTGGACGGCCCCGTAGAGAGCGAAAAGGAGAGACGATGGAAACCGAAGCGGCGGACAGGCTCAGGGTCACACGGACGTTCACGGCCTCGCGGCAGCGGGTCTTCCGGGCGTGGACGGAGCCCGAACTGATGATGCGCTGGTTCGTGGAAGGCGACATGGAGATGTCGGTCTGCGAGATCGACCTCCGGGAGGGCGGCACTTACCGCCTCGAAGGGCACATGGGAGACAAGCGGTGGAGCATCTGGGGCGCCTACAAGGAGGTCCGGCCGCCGGAGCGCCTCGTGTACACGTGGACCTGGAAGCACGACGCAGGTTTCGGCGAGCCCGAGGGAGACACCCTGGTCACGGTCGAGTTCCGGGAGCGTGGGAAAGAAACGGAGCTCGTCCTCACCCACGAGCGCTTCACCAGCGCGCAGGCGCGCAAGGAGCACGCGGGCGGCTGGAAGTCCTGCCTGGATCGTTTCGAAAAAGTGGTCGCCTGAAACACGGAACTGGAGGAGGAACCCATGCGGCTCTCGAAATCTCTCGTCTCCGTCCTGGTGCTGGCGCTCCTCGCCGCCCCGCCCGCGTCGGCGCGCCCTTCCGCCACCGGGTGGGATCGGATGAAATCGCTCGTCGGCTCCTGGCAGGGCACCGGCGAAGGAAAGGTCGTCTCCGTCCGCTATGCCCTCGTCTCCAACGGAACGGCTCTCATGGAGACGCTCGACGGCGACCACGACGTGACCATGATCACGATGTACGCGCCCGACGCCGCCACCGTCCTGGCGACCCACTATTGCGCGGCCGGGAACCAGCCGCGGATGCGGGCGGCGGCCTCGCCCGACGGCAAGAGCCTTGCTTTCGAGTTCGTCGACGCCTCGAACGTCACCGCTGCGAGCGCCGACGTGATGCGGAGCCTCGTCGTCACGTTCGTCGACGCCGACCATTTCGAGCAGGAGTGGACCTCGCGCGCGGCGGACGGCAAGGAGCACACGAGCGTGTTTCGATACTCGCGAAAACACTAGATCAGGGAGAAAACCCCTCGGCCCGATACACCTCTTTGCCCTCGAGCAGCGTCCAGAGAACCCTGGTCTCGTGGATCTGCGACGGCGGGATCTCGAAGAGGTTGCGGTCGAGGACGATGAGGTCGGCGGCCTTGCCGGCCTCGATCGATCCCGTCTCCTTCTCGGTGAAATCGAGGTAGGCGCCGCGGATCGTGTAGCCCGCGATCGCGTCCGCCAGGCCGATCCGCTCCTCCGGCAGCCACGCCGGCCCCGGGCCTTTCGGCGGCTCGCGGTGGGTCACCGCGACCTCGATGCCGTCGAGCGGGTTCATGGACGAAACGCTCCAGTCGGAGCCGAAGGCCGTCACGGCGCCCGCCGCGACGAGGCTCGCGATCGGGTAGAGCCAGCGCGACCGAGCGGGTCCGAGCTCGGGCTCGGTCAGCTCGGTCAGGTATTGATCGCCGTTGGCCCAGAACGGCTGAAAGTTCGCGATCACGCCGAGGCGCCGAAAGCGCGGGATGTCGGCCGGATCGATCAGCTCCAGGTGGGCGATGTGGTGCCGCGCGTCGCGCACCCCGTTGGCCTTCTGCGCGGCCTCGAGCGCATCGAGCGTGTCGCGGATCGCACGGTCGCCGATGGCATGGACGTGGATCTGGAACCCCTCCCTGTCGAGAGCCGTGGCGAGAGCGCGGAAGTCGGCGGGGTCGAGATTGGCCTTCCCGCGATCGTCGCCGAACCCGATGTAGGGGACGAGCACGGCCGCGGTCCGCGTCTCGAGAACCCCGTCGGCGAAAATTTTCACGGCGTCGGCGTGAAAGCGCTTGCCGCGAAACCGCGCTCGCAGCTCCTTGAGGCGGGGCACGTCGGCGAGCACCTTGTCGGTGTCGGCGGTGATCGAGGCCGAGACGCGCGCCGTCAGCTCGCCGCGCGCATCGAGGGCCTCGTACGCCGCGAGGTCTCTCTCGGACGCGCTGGCCTCCTCGAGCGACGTCAGGCCGTAGGCATTCGCGATCTGGAGACCCTTCCGGAGGCCCTCCTCGTAGTCTTTCGCGGTGCGCCGCGGCATGCGCTTCGCGACGAGCCCGACGGCGTCCTCGCGCAGCGCCCCCGAGGGCTGACCCGAGGCGTCGCGCTCGATGCGGCCCAGCGGCGGGTCCGGCGTCGCCTTCGTGATGCCCGCGATCTCGAGCGCCCTCGAGTTCGCCCAGGCCGAGTGCCCGTCGCTCGCGTCGAGGAGGACCGGCCGGTCCGGCACGATCCGATCGAGCAGCGCCTTCGAGGGATTGCCCGCCGGAAAGAGGGTCAGGTCCCACCCGCCGCCGCGGATCCATTTCGCCTCCGGGTGGGCCGCCGCGTACCGACGGACCGCCTCGAGAGCCTCCTCCGCCGTCGCGAGGCCGTGCAGGTCGCACTCGAGCGCCTCCATGCCGCCCGAGATGGGATGCACGTGCGAATCGTGGAAGGCCGGCAGCACCATCTTCCCGGCGAGGTCGACGACCCTCGTCCGCGAGCCGATCCACGGCTTGACCGACGCGGCCGTTCCGACAAACACGATCCTTCCATCCGACAGGGCGACCGCCTCGGCCCAGCTGCGGGCGCCGTCGACCGTGTATACGGCGCCGCCTTTCAGCACGAGGTCGGCCGGACCGGCGGCTCGCGCCGGCGGCCCCGTGGCGGCCAGCGCAACCAGACCCAGGGCGACCGCAATCGACGGGCGGCGCATCACGCCCCCTTCTTTCCGGCCTTCATTTTCTGCTCTTCGTAGTCCTCGATGCGTTTCTTGAAGTCGTCCGCGAGCTCGTTCGGGATGGGGACCGAGAGATTGTATTGGGCGATCTTCCAGCCGTCCCTGGTCGAGATCAGGACGCCCGAGCCCCGACAGGCTCCCAGGTTGGGCGTCTCGAGCGCCTCGTCGAACCACGCGACCGTGCGGTCGGGCGCGAATGTGATTCGGCGCGCGGCCGCCCTGAAACTCCAGGCCTTGCCGTTCGCGAAATACGGGTGAGCCCACTTGCGGAACTCGTCGCGTGTCCAGCGCTCCGAGGCGTCCGTGCCGAGATAGACCGCCCCGGGCGCGAAGTAGGAGAAGTACTTCTCCTCGTTTGCCGACGCCGCCGCCGCGTGCCACGCGTCGAGCACGGCGCCGACGGCGTCCGACGCGGGGATGCCGTTGGAGGACTGGGCCCGCACCGCCGCGGCCATCATCGCGAGAAAAAGCACGAACAGAATCCGCTTCATGGTCCTTCCTCCCGGCCGCAAGAGCCGGCGCGGATCATAGCCAGAATTCGGCCGATCAGGAGGCGCCGCGGCAGGTTGCGGCCGCAGCCCTCGCCCGGTCGCGCAACGCCCGCCGGTCGGCGGGCACCCCGCCGCCCGTGGACATTGCCTCGAAGAGCGCAAGGGCCCTCGCGTAGAGGCCGCACGCCGAGGCCGCGTCGGAGGCCGCCTCGAGATCCGCCGTACGCACGTACAGCGTGGCGAGCATTCCCGACACCCACGCGCTCGTGGGCGATGCCGCCGCGACGGCCTCGTACCGCGGGCGGGCAAGACGGAACTCCGCGAGCGCCTCGGAACGCCTGCCCAGCCGCGACAGCGTCTCACCCATGTTGTGGTGACTCATCGCCAGTCCGAGGATCGGATCGGTGTTCTTCGCGTCGGCCGCGGCCATGGCCTCGAAGACCGACAGCGCGCGGCGGTACTCCTCGAGCGCCGCGGCCGCCTCGCCGAGGCCGAGCTCGGTCTCGCCGATCTCCGTGTGCGTGTACGCGAGATCGCGGCGCAACGTGACGCTGGACGCGTCCTCGGCCGCGAGCGCCTCCTGGATCTGTTCGGCCTCCCGGTACGCTCCGAGGGCAACCGCGAAGTCTCCGGCGTTCTTGGCCGCGAGGGCGACGAGAAACCGATTCTGGCCGAGGCTCCGGCGCACGCCCGGGTCGGACGGATGCGCCGCCCGCTCGACCTCGAGGATGGCCGATTGGGAGGCCAGTGCCCCGGCGGCCTGACCGGCCTTCCCCGCCGCCGACGCGTCGAAGGCGACGAACTGCCAGGCCTGCGAGAGGTCCATCTGCCGGCCGTGATCCGCGGGCGCGCACGCGGCCAGCGTCTGCCGCAGCGCCAGCCCCTTCCGGGAGATCGCGAGGGCCTCCTCCCGCTTTCCCTGGTTCAGGTAGAGCCCTCCCAGCATGAGGTACGTCGTCGCGAGCGACGATCGCTCGTCGTCCGTCGCGTCCGGCAAAGCGACGGCGCCCCCGAGAAGCCGGACCGCTTTCTCGTAGCTGGCGACGGCTCCACCCGCGTCGCCGAGGTTCGCCGTGAAGGGATTTCCCTGGACGTCTCCGACGCGCCGGTACGCCTCGGCGAGCTCCCGCCGCAGGGCGCGGTCGCCCCCGGACTCCGTGGACAGCGAGTCGAGGTACTCGAGCGCGCGCCGGACCACGAGCGCCCGCGCCGCCGTCGAGCCGGGCAGGTCGCGGATCGCGTCGTGGAACTCGAAGAGGAAAGAATTGGCCAGACGCCGCACGTCGTCGAAGCGCCGCTCCGCACGCGCCTCCGCGATCCGCGCGTGCCGGGCCTCGCGGAGGGTGGCCCAGGCGCCGCCCGCCAGGGCCGCGAAGACCAGGAGCGCGGCGGCCGCGCCGACCCGATGGCGCCGCACGAACTTGCGCGCCCGGTAGGCGGCGGATCCGCGGCGCGCCTCGACCGGACGGCCATCGAGATACCGGCCGAGGTCGTCCGAGAGCGCCGTCGCCGACGCATAGCGGCCCTCGGGCTCCTTGCGCATGGCCTTCAGGACGATCGCGTCGAGGTCCCTCGAAAGGCCGGCCGCGCGCGCGCTGGGGCGCTCGGGATCCCGCTCGCACACCAGCCGCACGAGCTCGGTCGGGTCGCTCGAGGCGATCCGGTAGGGTTTCTCGCCCGCGACGAGCTCGTAGAGGACGACCCCCAGAGAGTAGACGTCGCTGGCCGTCGTCAGCGGCCGGCCGCGCACCTGCTCCGGGCTGGCGTAGTCGGGCGTCAGGACGCGCTCCAGGGTCGCCGTGGCCTCGCCCGTGTCCGCCGTGGACGCGCCCGTCAGGAGCTTCGCGATCCCGAAATCGAGGAGTTTCGGCGCTCCGTCCGGCGTGACCAGGATGTTGCCGGGTTTGAGGTCCCGATGGACGACGAGGTTCTGATGCGCGTACTGGACGGCGGCGCACACGTCCCGGAAGAGGGCGAGCCGCTCCGGCAGCGAGAGCCCGTGGTCGTCGCAGAACTCGAGGAGCGGCTGCCCCTCGACGTGCTCCATCACGAAGTACGGCTCGCCGTCGCCGGTCGTGCCCCCGTCGAGCAGGCGGGCGATGCCGGGATGGTCGAGGGCGGCGGCGATCTGGCGCTCGCCGCGAAACCGTCTCAGATCGAGCTCGCTGACCAGGCCCGGCCGCATGAGCTTGACGGCGACGCGCTTCTGGAACTCGTCGTCGGCGCGCCGTGCGAGGTAGACGACTCCCATCCCCCCGTGGCCGATCTCGGCGAGGAGCTCGTAGGCGCCGATCCTCTGGCCGGCCCGGCCGGGCGCTTGCGAAACCTCCGCTGTGCCGGCGACGGCATTCGGGGCATCGAGGATCCCTCCCTCCGCCTCGGCCGCCCGGGCCAGTGCCGCGACCTGGCGCCGGAGCTCGGCGTCGGTCCCGCACGCCGCGGCGATGTACGCCTCTCGCGCATCCGGAGGCCGTTCGAGAGCATCGTCGAGGACCGCCTTGACGCGCCCCCACTGGCCCGGCGTCATCGTCCGCTCGCCCCTCACGGCTCGGATCCGGGACCGATCTCGTGGCGCAGAAACGCCCGCGCCGTCCTCCACTCGCGCTTGACGGTCGCCGTCGAGATGCCGGCGACCTCCGCCGTCTCTTCGACCGACAGGCCCGCGAAAAACCGCAGCTCCACGACGCGAGCCTGCCTCGGATCGAGTCTCTCGAGCTCCGTCAGCGCCAGGTCGAGGGCGAGCAGCTCGGGCGCGCGGTCCGCGGCCCCTGGTTCGCCCTCCGGAAGGGCCACCGAAATCGTCCACGGATTGCGCTTGGCCGCCTGACGCCGCCGGGCGTGGTCCACGAGCACGCGCCGCATCATCTGCGCGGCGATGCCGTAAAAGTGGGCGCGGTTGGCCCACGAGACGGACCGCTGGCCGACCAGCCTCAGGTACGCCTCGTGAACGAGCGCCGTCGGCTGCAGGGTGTGGCTGCCGCGTTCGGACCGGAGGTGGGACGCCGCGATCTTGCGCAACTCGCCGTAGACGAGGGGCATGAGGCGCTCGAGGGCTCCCCGGTCGCCGGCGCTCCACTCCCGCAGGAGCACCGTAACCTCCTGTCCGGACAGCTGTTCCATGGATCGGTTCTCGGCCTGCCGTGCGATTAGACCACAGCGTTCGCGGCGTGATCCCGTTCGGCAACGGCTTGCGCGTATGGAGTGGAGGGCCCACCATGGACACAAAGCCTCTGACCCGCTTCGCCGGAATGGCTCTCGGCCTGGCGCTGATCGCCGCACCGGGCCCGGCCGCGACGTTCACGGTCACGAACACCGCCGACTCCGGGACGGGCTCCCTGCGCCAGGCGATCCTCGACGCCAACGGCAACCCCGGCGCCGATACGATCGCCTTCAACATCCCCGGCAGCGGCCCGTACGTCATCAATCCGCTCACGATCCTGCCCCTCGTCACCGAGGCGGTCGTCATCGACGGGACGACGCAGCCCGGCTATGCCGGAACGCCCCTGATCGAGCTCTCCAATTTCTCGGGCGCCGGCCTGCGGCTGGCAGGCAGCAACAGCACGGTCCGGGCGCTCGTCATCCGCCTCTTCAACGCGGGCATCGAGCTCGAGGGAACCGGGGGCCACCACGTCGAAGGCTGCTTCATCGGCACCGACGTGACGGGCACCGTCGCCTCGCACAACGGGTCGGGCGTCCTCATCGACGTCGGGAGCCTCGGCAACACCATCGGCGGCCCGACGGCGGCTGCCCGCAACCTGATTTCCGGCAACAGCTCCGGGATCGCGGCCACCAACAACGCCTCGACGACGGTCATCCAGGGCAACTACATCGGTACGGACGTCACGGGCACGCTGCCGGTGCCGAACATCAACGGCGTCGCCCTGACGCTCGCCGCGGCCGCCATCGGCGGATCCGGGGCGGGAGAGGGCAACCTCATCTCCGGTAACACGGGGAGCGGAATCACGCTCGCGGTCGGAAGCGGGAGCACGATTCGGGGCAACCTCATCGGCACCGACGCAAGCGGAACGCTGCCCCTTCCCAACGACATCGGCATCAGCCTCGGACAGGCGAACGTCACGGTCGGAGGGACGGGCGCGGGCGACGGCAACGTCGTCGCGGCGTGCCGCATCGGCATCACGGTGGGCTCATCGGGCGCCGTCATCCAGGGAAACTGGATCGGAACCAACGCGCCCGGAACCGCACTGCTCGGAAACACCGAGACCGGCCTCGAGTTCGAGTCGACCTCGACGCAGAACACGCTCGGCGGACCGGGCGCCCAGAACGTCATCACGCTCAACGGCAATGGCATCCGCAACATCGGCACCCAGAATGCGTTTCGGGCCAACTCGATCTTCGCCAATGTCGCGCTCGGCATCGACAACGGGCCGCTCGGCGTCACCGCGAACGACCCCGGCGACGCGGATTCGCCGGGCAACGACCTCCAGAATTTCCCGCTCATCACGACGGTCGAATACGGCGCCTCGAGCATCACGATCAACGGCGTCCTGACCACGTCGCCGAGTGGGACCTTCCAGGTCGACTTCTACTCGAATCCTCCGTGCGTGCCTCGGCCGCGCGACTTCCTGCAGGGGCAGTCGTATCTCGGGACCTTGCCCGTGACGACCGATGGGACGGGCCTGGGTTCGTTCTCGGCCGTCTTTCCCGTCGCGGTCGAGGCGAATCGCCCGATCTCGGCCACCGCGACGGACGCCGGCGGCAACACGTCGGAGTTTTCCCAGCGCATCGTCTTCTCGATCGCTCCCGTCTCGGGGCCGCCCGCGGGCGGGACGACGGTGACCCTGACCGGCACGAACTTCCTGCCGAATGCGGCCGTGACCTTCGGAAGCACGCCGGGCACGGGCGTCGTCGTCAACAGCGCCACGACGATGCACGTCAATGCGCCGGCGCTGGCCGCCGGCTCGCTCTCCGACCTCTCGGTCTCGAACACCGACGGCACGCACGGCACGCTCCTCAAGGCGTGGGTGGCCAACTTTCTCGACGTCCCGTTCGGGCAGCAGTTCTACGACTGGGTCACCAAGCTCGTCGGCAACGGCATCACGGCCGGTGTCGGCGGCGGCCTCTACGGCGTGGCCCAGCCGACGCTGCGCCAGCAGATGGCGGTCTTTCTGCTGAAGGCCCGCCACGGGCTCTGCTACGTTCCGCCGCATTGCGTGGGGAGCTTCGCCGACGTGCCCTGCCCGTCGACGTTCGCCGACTGGATCGAAGCCCTCGCCGCCGAGGGGATCACCGGCGGTTGCGGCGTCGGCATCTACTGCCCGCAGAATCCGGTGCGCCGCGACCAGATGGCCGTCTTTCTGCTCAAGGCCGAGCACGGGCCCGGGTACGTTCCTCCCGTCTGCACCGGCCACTTTCTCGACGTCCCGTGTCCGTCGACCTTCGCGAACTGGATCGAGCAGTTGAACGCCGAGGGCATCACGGGCGGCTGCGGCGGCGGCAACTACTGCCCGGGCAATCCGAACACGCGCGGTCAGATGGCGGTGTTCATCGACAAGACGTTCGGGCTCCAGTAGATCGTCGGGACGCCCGCTGTTTCCTGGCCTCGACGCCGGCGATCAGGGCCTCTCGGCGCGACGCGCGATGCCACGCAACAGGGCCTTGCGCAGCATCGCCGAGAACGGGCCGACGAGCGTCCAGTAGCGGCGGAACTTTCGCCGCGCGTCGCCGCCGAAGTACTGGATGCAGGTCTCGGTCGAGAGATCGCTCGAAACCCCATCCGTGCCGTCGATCCGGAGGTTCCACGCCGCCTTCACGCTTCCCGCCTCCGAAAAACTCCAGAACGCGTCGGCGTTTGGGATCGGACGCAGGCCGCCGTCCGGCCGCCAGAATCGGCCGGCGAGCCCGAAGACGAGCTCCTTGCCAGGCAGCTCTTCGAGCTTCGTAAACCCGAAGCGGACGAGCCCGTCGGGAAGTGTCCCCCGGCTCCGGCGAAACGTCCGGACTCCGTACCCGCGCAGACCGAGCAGGAGCTTCGACAGCGGCGAGGCGGCGAGATCGTGGGTCAGAAGAGCCTCCCAGACGCGCGCGGGGGCCGCCTGGATGCGAATCTGGTGGAAAGAGAGGCTCTCGCCCGCGGGAAAGACGCGCTGGAGGACGGTCGAGTTCAGGAGGCTTCCAGGACCTGCGGCGGCGCGACCGGGCTCGTCCGCTGGGCCTCCGCGTGCTCCTTCAGGTACGCCTCGGCCTTCATCATCCGCTGCGTCCGCAGCAGGACGCGAGCCAGATACGGGATCTGCGCGGGCTTGATCTGACGCATCCACTCGAGCCAGCTCTTCTCGCCCGAGGTGTTCAGGATCGAGCGCCGCCAGGTCTCGGCGTAGAGCTCGAAGAACCGCCGCGCGCCAAGCCGCGGCTCCCACAGCACGTGGTGCATGTCGTACTTGAACCAGGGCTGGCCCTCGAGGACCGGCGCGAGCTTCTGGAAAAGATCGGTGCCGGGCAGCGGCGTCAGGATCGTGTACCCGGCGCGCTGGAAGCCATGCTTCGCGACGAAGGCCCAGAGCTCCTCGAAGTGCGCTTCGTCCCAGTCGGGATCCACGAGAAAGTTGCCGGTGACGCCGTAGCCGAGGGCGCGCGCGATGCGGGCCGCTTCGATCGAGGACGCGACGCCCGCGTCCTTGGTCACGCTCGCGAGGCCGGCGTCCGACGCGGCCTCCAGGCCGAAGAAGATGTCGAAATCGTTCGCGAGGGGACGCCAGGCCTCGAGCAGATCGGCGTGGCGGCAGACGATGTCGGTCCGCGTCTGGACGAGGATCCAGCGCTTGCGGATCCCGCGGCGGATCAGGGCTTCGGCAAGCTCGCGGCTCCTCTCGGGGTGGTTCCAGAAGAGATCGTCCGCGATGAAGACGGCGTCTCCGGCCGCGGCCAGGTCGTCCACGACGGCGCCGATCGAGCGCTCTCGAAACGAGCGCCCATAGAGCTGCCAGACGGAGCAGAACCTGCAGCGGAAGGGACAGCCGCGCGCCGTCTCGACGAGCCACACGGGCTTGAAGAGGAGGCAGTGGTACCGGTGGCGGTCGCGGGCGACGAGGTCCCGCGCCGGCACGGGGACCGCGTCGAGGCCGGTGCGCTCCCCGAGCGGGGCGGTCGAGATCCAGCCGTCGGGCGTGCGGAGGAGCAGGGCCGGGACGTCGGCCATCCGACCCCGCGCCGCGAGGGCGTCCGCCACCGCCGGCACGACCTCCTCGCCGTCGTCGACGCAGATCGCGTCGATCTCCGGGACCTGCAGGGGCCCCGGGAAGGCCGCGGCCGCATGCCCGCCGACCAGGATGAAGGCGCCCGGGCAGGCGCGCCGGACCAGGCGCGCCGTCTCGATGACGCGGTCGTACTCGAGGGCGTGCATGCACGAGATCCCGACGAGCCCCGGGCGGGCGCGCCGCAGCCACCCCGACAGGTTTCGTTCGAAGCGCAGGTCCACGATCGCGGGCTCGTGTCCCCGGCCACGCAGCGCCGAGGCCACGTATTCGAGCCCCAGCGGCTCGACGCGGAAGAAGGGCCCCAGCCCGAACCGCTCGTTGCCGGGGTCGGGGCGAATGAGCAAAACGTTCATCGTGTGCAGTGCGGATTGTAGACTTGAACCCCTGCATGGGAGAAATCGAGGCGTTCGACGGAGTCCCCGGGCCGCCGCCGGCGCGCCGCGGGCGCAAGAAGTGGGTCAGCCACGGCCTGTCGAACCGCATCGTGTACGGGGGCCTGCACTACGGGGCGCGCTGGTTGCCGATGGCGGCGTTGAACACGATCAACCTCGTCGGGAACAGCCTGGCGGTGACGTTCCTTCGGCGCACGAAGGCGGGCATGCGCGACAATTTCCGCAACGCTCTCGGCGTGCCCGAAGCCCGAGCCGCAGAGCTCGCCCGCCGGCAGTTCTTCGAATACGGCCGCCACACGATCGACGTCTGGCGCCTGCGCAGCGAGGCGTTCGTGCCGCAGATCACCACGCTCGCGGAGGACGCCCGGGTCCTCGCGGCGGCCCGCCGGGAGGGCCGCGGTTTTCTCCTCGTCACCGGACACGTCGGCAACTGGGAGATGGGCGCGGTCACCCTGCGCCAGCACGACCTCGTGCCCGCCGTCGTGGGCCAGGCCGAGCTCGACACGAACGTTCAAGAGATGCGCCAGCAACTGCGCGAACGGCTCGGCGTCGAGTCGATCGACATCGGCTCCTCCATGGCGACCGCCTTCAAGGTCCGCGCCGCCGTCGAGCGCGGGCGGGCCGTCGCGCTGCTCGTGGACCGCGCCTATCCGGAGGACCGCGTCCTAGTCCCCTTCTTCGGACGGCCGACCCCCTTCCTGCGGTCGCCGGCGCTGCTCGCCCGCTTCTGCGGCTGCGTCATCCTGCCGGGGTTCTTTCTTCGGAACGCCGACGGCTCATACTTCAACGTGTGGGGCCGGCCGCTCACCGCGGACGCGGCGCTCTCGCCCGACGAGGACGCGAAGCGGATCATGACCCGGGTCGCCGCCGACCTCGAAGACGTCGTCCGGCGGCACCCTGCGCAGTGGTTCAACTTCTATCGGTTCTGGGGAGAAAGTCGGGCCTGAAGAGGACGACCCACACCCGAAAGGGATTGATTCCTCGCCGCGCTCAGGATGGGAGAGGCCTGGGCCGTTCCCACTTCCCGTACACGTAATTCCCGCAGCATCGCGCGCAGATCGGCAGCGGCTCCTTCGCGAGCTTCTCGCGGAATTTCGCCGCCTTTTCGCCCGTCCAGATCTCACGGAAGGATTGCTTGCGCACGTTGCCCAGGAAGTAGTCGGGAAAGTCGCCGCAAAACGTGACCTCCCCGTCGGGCTCGACCTGGGCAAAGTACCAGGCCACCGGGCACAGGTTGTGGCCGAACGTCCGGCCGAAGTCGGAGAAGTACTCGGGCACCTTTTCGGCGGGAACGTCCGGGACGAAGGACGTCCACGGACGGCCGAGCGTCGAATCCACGAACCGCCGGCGCTTCAACCCTTTCAGCAGCTTGACGAGCTCGCCCATCTGCTGCCCCTTCGTCGCGCCGACCGCCGCCCAGTCGAACTCGAAGCCCTTCCACGACGTGGCCGCGATGCCGAACT
>DATMNJ010000123.1:0-21360 GCA_035569175.1 Thermoanaerobaculia bacterium
CGCCGGGCCCGTGAAGGATGCGGCGGTGCCGGTCAGGGGCACGGCGCTGGCTCCGTCGTTCGTCCAGGCCGGCGCGACGGTGTCGGTCTCGCCCGGCTCGAAGATGCCGTTGGCGCCCGGAGGGGGGGTCGCGGAGTCGTCGATGACGAGAGCCTCGGCGACCACGGCCGCCGGCTCCGGCTGGCACACGGCCGAGCACCCGTCGCCGTCCGTCGTGTTGCCGTCGTCGCAGCCTTCGAGGCCCTCGATGATGTTGTTGCCGCACGTGGAGGAGGGCGGCGTGCCCGTCGCGCCGGCATTGTTCTTCGGAGCCGGAGCCGCGAACACGAAGTCGTTGGCGCTGTCGTTCGTGTCATCGCAGGCCTCGAGCGTCGTTGCGCCCATGCAGATGTCGAGGCGGCGCGTCGTCGCCTGGCCGTGCACGAGGCCGACGGGGGAGTTGAAGGGCGTGCCGACGCCCACCGTGGATCCGTGGTAACTGCCCCACGAGACGCAGTCGATGGTGTCGTAGCAGACCTTGCCGCCCGTCAGGGGCAGGACGGCGGTCATCGTCAGGTCGGCGGTGACTCCGAAGAGCGTGGCCGCCTCCGCCGTCGCGATCAGGGTCGTCATCTGGTCGGCGCCGTTGGCGACGGTGCCCGCGAACGTGAACGGAGACCCGGCGACCTCGGTTCCTGCGGCGTCGTAGACGTGGATCTTGTGGGATCCGAGGAAGTTCTGTCCGGCGGCATAGGCCTGCAGCATGATGTACTGCGCGTTCGGCGACGCGACGGTTCCGGGAAAGACCGCCTTCAATTTCGTGAGGTGAAACGACGCCAGGGCCGGCGTCGCGGCGGCCAAGGCGGCGAGGACGAGGACCTGGATTCGCGAGCGCATGGCCGCCTCCGGACGAGTCCCGCGCCGGCGGATCCCGGCGCGGAAGTATGCGAATGCTACTTCTGCTCCCGGGTCCGCCGGGTCCGCCTTAAGGAGACCCTAATCTCGTCACTGGAACTGGAGGCCGAGCGCCTTCGCGAGAAAGACCGCCATCTGGCCGCGCGTCACCGGGTTGTTGGGACAGTAGTTCCCGCCGCCGCAGCCGGCCGTGACTCCGGACGCGACCAGGGCCTCGACGAACTGGAAGATCGGGGCGCTCGTCGGCACGTCCATGAAGGTCGCGGTCGCGGGTGCCGGGCTGACCTGGAGCCTGTAGCCGACGACCGCGCCGGCGAGGCCGACGACGGGACCCGGGCCGGCGTTGGTCATCGTCGCCACCAGCCAGTAGTGCTTCGTATGGTTATCGATGGTCAGCGCCAGGCCGGTCAGGTCTTCCGACGGGGTCTGGCAGCCGGTGTTGTTGGTCCCGAGCGTGACGGAGGCGGCCGAAAAGTTTCCGAGCGCGTCGCTCGCGACCAGCGTCAGCTCGATGGCGCCCCCCGCGGGCGAGTTGTCGCAAGCGTCCAGTTCGAGCGATTTGAGGAGGGCACCCGACGGAATCTGTAGGGGAGCCGAGAAGTAGTTGGCGCCCGAGCCGCCGACGAGCCGCAGCATCTGGCCCGAGAGCCCGTTGTTCGAGACCGCCGTCACGTTGGCGGAGCTCTGAGAGATGAAAGCGACGCCCGGGATCTGGACGTAGGTGTCGGCGGTCGTTCCGTAATTCGGCGCCTGCGCCTGGGCCGAGGCCATGCCGGCCATCGAGAACGCGGCGAGCGCGGCATGGGCAAACCTGCGGAGAGAGATTGGCGTGCGGGTCATGGAACCCTCCTTCGTTGTCGGGATCCTATGCTCGATCTCCGCGCACCCGAGCAAGGAATGGACACCCCGTCGGGGCGCGGCTAGTGGAGGAACTTCTTCCGATTCCGGATGTAGTCGGTGAAGAGGAACTCGGCGAGGTTGTAGGGGGAGGCGTAATAGGCGCGGCCGCGGTTGATGCGGGTCAATTTGTCAACGAATTCAACGAGATACGTGTCGGTTGCGATCATGAAGGTGGTGATCGTGATCCCGTCCCGGCGGCAGGCGTCGGCTTCCTCCAGCGTCCGGTTGACGATTTTCAGGTCGAGGCCGAAGGGGTTCTTGTAAAGGCGGCCGCGCTCCCAGATCGCCGAGGGCTTCCCGTCGGTGATCAGGAAAATCTGCTTGTTCGGGTTCTTGCGATGGACCAGCAGCTTGCGGGCGAGGGCGAGGCCGGCCTTCGTGTTGGTGTGGAACGGGCCGACCTGGGTCTTCGAGATCTCGGAGAGGGGAACGCGCTTGGCGTCGTCGCCGAAGAGCAGCACGTCGATCGAGTCCTTCGGGTACTTGGACTGGATGAGCTCGACCATCGCCAGGGCGACTTTCTTGGCGGGCGTGAAGCGATCTTCGCCATAGAGGATCATGGAGTGCGACACGTCGATCGTGAGGACCGTCGCGCAGGAGGTCAGGTGTTCCTCCTCGTGGACCTCGAAGTCGTCGGGCTGGAGCGAAATGTCCTCCGCGTCCCGCCGCACGGCGTTGCCGATCGTGCGGATGCCGTCGATGGCGCTCGGGCTGTCGCCGAACTCGTAGGCGCGGGTCTCGGGCAAGAGCTCGCCCCCGGACCCGGCGCGCGGCACCGCGTGGTACCCCGAGCCGGCCTTCGAGAGCGACGTGAAGATCTCCTCGAGGGCCGAGCGGCGGATGCGGCGCTCGCCGGCGGCCGAGAGCGAAAGCTCGCCGCCGCGGTCTTCGACGATCTCGCTCTCGCGGAGCGTCTTGCGGAACTCCTCGAGATCGATGCCCGGATCGATCATGCCGCGCTCCTGGAGATAGCCCATCCAGCGCAGCGCCTCTTCGACGTCGCCTCCGGCCTGGAGCACGAGCTGGAGGAAGAGTTTGATCAGCTCCTGCATCGTCAGGAGCTGGCGCAGCAGGTCGACCGGGTAGTCCTCGTAGCGGTAGCGCATCGTCTACCCCTTGCCGAGCGCGCCGCGCCACGCCCGGGCGGACTGCGAAAACAGCGCCCGGTCGCTCGTCGTAAAGACGCTGTAGCCGAGCTCGCGCAGGGCCGGGATCTCGGAGACCGCGCGCAGCATGATGCCGGCTGCCTTGCCGTGTGCTTGGGCGGTGGCGCCGACGCGCTCGACCGCGGCGCGGTAGCGGGGATCCTCGTAGTGGCCGGGCACACCGAGGGCCTGGGACAGGTCGTTCGGGCCGACGAAGAGCAGGTCGACGTGCTTCTCGGCGGCGACCTGCTGGAGCGCGTTCAACGCCCCAGCGGTCTCGATCTGGACGAAGACGGTCGAGCCTTCGTTGGCCTCCAGCACCCAGTGGTCGAAGGGAACTGCGCCGTAACGGTTGGCCCGCACGCCGGCGAGGCCGCGCTTGCCGACCGGGGCGTACTTGACCGATTCGACGGCGGATCGCACGGGCGCGTCCGACTCCGCGCGGGGAAAGAGAACGCCGCAGGCGCCGGCGTCGAGGGCTCGCCCAGCGTCCGCGCCTGCGAGACAGCTCGGGACGCGGACGATGACGGGAAGCGCCGCGCCCTCCGCGGCACGAACCATCCGCTCGACCGACTCCGGGTTGAAATAGCCATGTTCCGTGTCGAGCACGGCGAAGTCGAAGCCGGCGAGCGCCAGCAGCTCGAGCACGCCTTCGGTCGGCCAGGTCACGAAGCAGCCGAGCAGCGGTTCGCCGGCCAGGACGCGGGCGCGAAGGCTCTCGGCCATCCGCTCAGTTCGCCCGGTTCCTGACGAGGTTGAACTTCAACATCTCGGCGTACGAGACGCGCGAGTCGAGGTCCTGGCGGGCGATCTTCAGGTGCTGGGTCAGGCCCTCGAGCACGAGCTCCATTCCGATCGCGAGCTCCTCCTTCGACGCCGGCGAGAAGTGCTCCTCGACGGCCTTCTTGAGCCCCGGTATCGACTGCAACGCGGCCAGGTGCTCGCTGAAGGGCGTGTCGTCGGAGATGGTGACGCGGTTGTCGGCGGCGAACCAGGCGACGATCGGCTCGTAGAGCGGGTGCATCTTCTCGGCCGGGGGAGCCGGGCGCGCGCGGCGGACGGGGCCCGTCGGTTCCTCGTCCTCGTCGAGCTCCTGCCGCCGGCGCTCCGTGGGCCGCCCGGCGTCGGGCGCGGGGAACTTCGCGTCGAAGAGCTTCTTGACGGCCGTCCCGATCAACTTCTTGGCGATGACCTCGGCGCCCTGTTGCTCGCCCTCGTAGACCATCTCGACCTTGCCGGTGATGGCGGGCAGCGTGGCCGGCAGGTCGCAAAGACGCGGCGCCACGCGCGCCTCGCCGTTGCCGAGGCCCCGGCGCTCGAGATTCGACGCCAGGATCTCGAGGGCGGAAATGGGCATGCGCGCCGAAACGCCCGAGGACTGGTCCACGAACTCGGACGCGCGCGCGGCGAAGGCGATTTCCTCGACGAGCTCGCGAAAGAGCGCCGGGATCTCGATCACGGGTCCGCCGTCGCGCTCGACCCACGCCTCCTGGGCCGTGATCTTCGCCGCCGTCTTCACGTCCTCCGGGTAGTGCGTGAAGATCTGAGAGGAGATCCGGTCCTTGAGCGGCGTGATGATGTTTCCGCGGTTGGTGTAGTCCTCGGGGTTCGCCGAGAAGACGAGGAGGATGTCGAGCGGAATCCGGATGGGGAAGCCTCGGATCTGCAGGTCACGCTCCTCGAGGATGTTCAGCAGGCCGACCTGGATGCGCGGCTGCAGGTCCGGCAGCTCGTTGATCGCGAAGATGCCGCGGTTGGTGCGGGGCACGATGCCGAAGTGGATGACCTCTTCGTCCGAGTAGGACCGCCGCTCGGTCGCCGCCTTGATCGGGTCGATGTCGCCGATGAGGTCGGCGATGGTGACGTCCGGCGTCGCGAGTTTTTCGCGGTACCGCTCGGCGCGCGGAATCCAGGCGATCGGCGCGGCGTCGCCCTTCTCCGCGAGGATCCGCCGGCCGTACTTCGTGATCGGCGCGAAGGGGTCTTCGGAGAGCTCGCTGCCGGCGATCGCCGGGATCTCGTCATCGAGCAGGTTCACGAGCAGCCGCAGCAGGCGCGTCTTCGCCTGGCCGCGCAGCCCGAGCAGCAGGAAGTCGTGCTTGGAGAGGATGGCGTTGGAGATCGACGGCAGGACCGTCCGCTCGTAGCCGTGGATGCCCGCGAAGGGGCTGGTCCCGCGGGAGAGCGCCGCGCGGAGATTCTCCCTCAGCTCCTCCTTGACGCCGCGCGGCCTGTACCCCGACGCCTTCAATTCTCCGAACGTTTGCGCCTTTTTCACCGTGCCTCCATGGAGTCCAGGTTCGTTGGTTCGAAAAGATTCCGGTGACCCTTCCGGCTACCTAGCCGGCGTTGCGGGAGCCTCAGCCCGGCTTGAGGGCTGGGACCCGCTCGTGCCTCTGAAAGAGCGGCGTCGGGGCGCGGCCTGCGAGCGCGGCGGCCCGGGCGGCGAGCCCCTCCATCCGCGCGCGGTCGAACCCCACGATTGTCTCCGCGATGGCGCCGCCCCGCTCGACGCGGAAGAGCGTGGGGACGTTGGCGACGCCGAGCGCGTCCGACGCGGGCCAGGGCTCGGGGTCGTAGACCGTCTCCACGTCGACGCCGAGCCGCTCGCCGAACTCGCGGGTCGGCCCTGGCGGGTCCTGCGAGACCGCGACGACCCGGAGGGCGCCGCCCTCGGCGGCACGGCGGATCCGGTCGAGGTACGGCCAGGTCAGCTCGCAGGTCGGGCAGGTCGTCTTGAAGACGACGAAGAGCGTCTCGCCCGAGGGCAGCGGGAAGGGCGCGCCGCGCTCATCGCGCAGCGCGAGCGGCGGGAGCGTCTCTCCGGGCTCCAGGACGGACACGCGGCGATTATAGACTTGCGGCCGTGGCGCGGCGCCGGGGCGTCGTCGAGGTCGCGCGGAGGCAGAGCGTATGAGGGACAAACCCGGTCGCCGGCTCTCGCGCCGCCAGTTCGTCAAGGCCGCCGGGACCGCGCTCGCCGCGGGCGCCCTGCCGGGACTGGCGTGCGCTCCCCGCGGGGGCCCGCGCGCCGCCGCGAAGAAGACGCTGCGCATCCTCCAGTGGAGCCACTTCGTGCCCGGCTACGATCGCTGGTTCGACGGGGTGTACACCAAGGAGTGGGGCGCGAAGAACGGTATCGAGGTGATCGTCGACCACATGACCTCGACCGAGGTCGCCGCCCGTGGCGCGGCCGAAGCCGCGGCGAAGAGGGGCCACGACCTGTTTCTCTTCAACGCGCCGCCCGCGTCTTTCGAGTCGCAGGTCATCGACCACCGCGAGATCGTCGAGGAGGTCGAGCGGCGGCACGGCAAGATGATCACGCTGGCCGAGAAGTCCACGCTCGATCCGATCACCGGCAAGTACTTCGCGTTCTCCGACTCGTACGTGCCGGATCCGGGCAACTACCGGATCGACCTCTGGAGCGCGATCGGCTTTCCGGAGGGACCCGACAGCTGGGAAGACCTCCGCGTCGGGGGCCGGAAGATCAAGGAGAAGTTCGGCAACCCCGTCGGCATCGGCTTCTCCCAGGAGACGGACTCCAACATGGCCCTGCGCGCCGCGCTCTGGTCGTTCGGCGGCGCCGAGCAGGACGAAAAGGGCAACGTCGTCCTTGACTCGAAAGCGACGGTCGAGGCCCTGAAGTTCCTGCGCGCCCTCTACCGGGAGACCGAGACGGCCGAGGTCTTCACGTGGGACCCGGCGTCCAACAACCGGGCGATCCTCGCCGGCCGCGCCTCGTTCGTCCAGAACGCGATCTCCGTGACGCGCGCGGCGGAAAAGGACAACCCGGCGATGGCGAAGAAGATCGGCCTCGTTCCGGCCCTCCGGGGGCCCGTCCGCCGCATCGCGGCCGAGCACGTCATGAACTGCTACGTGATTTGGGCGTTCGCCGACAACATCGAGGGCGCGAAGCAGTTCCTCTTCGACCTCATCGGCAGCTTCGGCTCGGTCTTCAAGGAGAGCGAGTTCTACAACTTCCCGTGCTACCCGACGACCGTGCCCGATCTGGCACAGCAACTGGCGAACGATCCGAAGGCCGACCCGCCCGGAAAGTACAAGGTGCTTTCGGGCGTTCTCGACTGGGCCACCAACGTCGGGTATCCGGGGTACGCGACGGCCGCCATCGACGAGGCGTTCAATACCTTCCTGATCCCCACGATGTTCGCCCGCGTCGCCCGTGGAGAGGCGACACCGCAGGACGCCGCCCGCGCCGCCGATGCCGAGCTGCGGCGCATCGCCGATCGGCGCCGCCGTGGCTGACCCCGCGGATCCGGCCGGTGCCCCCGGTCCCGCCGTGCCCGGCCTCGCGGAGCCGGCCGCGCTCGGGCTCGAGCGGTTCTCGATCCGGACTCGGGAGAGCTCCGTGACGCAGGCCGGCTGGCGGCTGTCGGTCGTCGCGCGGGAGGGCGCGGGCGCGATCGTCCTCGTCGAGATTCCCGGCGGCTCCGCCGTCCACCGCGGCGACGGCGTCTTTCTCGGATGGTCCCAGGAGCGCCTCGCGGCAGCGTTTGCGGCCCTCACTCCGAAGGACACGGACCCGCCGTTCGAGACCGCTCAGCTCGGGTAGGCCGCCTTCCTCAGACCGTCGGCGCCGCCGCTCGCAGGGCGTCGAGCTCCGCGGCCGTCAGCGCCGGGGCCGCGGCGGGATAGTAGACGCCGAGCATTTCGGCCTCGTGCGCGTCGAAACGGCGGGAGAGGTTCTCGACGAAGCCGAGGATGTCGCCCAGAGGCCCACGCTCGTCGAACTGCAGGCGCACGTGGCGCGTCAGCTCGCGCAGCTGGACGTACTGGAGCCGCACCTCGCGCTGCGGGTCTCGCCCCGGAAACTCGAGGCGCTGGAGCGCCGGCAGGAGGGCCGTCTCCTCGGCTGCGAACCAGACCTGAAGCCGCTCGTGGAAGTCGGCGAGCGCCATCCGGCACGCGGCGTCGTCGCGGCGGCCGAGCGCGCCGCGAAAGTCCTCGAAGCGGTTCCGGAGGCCGCGTTGCGCCGACTGAAGGACCGCCAGCGCGCCTGGGGCCGCCACCTCAGAGGCCTGCCAGGCCGGGCTCGATCCGCGTCCAGCCCTGCTCGGCGGCCCAGAGGTCCATCGACCACGACACGAGGTCGTCCACCTCGGGGATCGGCCGGGCGTCCTCGGACAAGTCGATCGACTTGACGTACCGGCGGCACGTCTCGCACGCCTCGACCCGAACGGTCGGGTGCGGGTCGCTCCGGAAGACCGGGAGCTTGTACGGGTCCTCCTCGAAACAGGACGGGCAGACGATCCGCTGGAACGGCCACTCGAGGCCGCAGAGGGCGCAGCCGAGGTGGCGGTGCGCGCCTTCCATCTCGCCGGCGTCGCGGCGCGCCCCGATCCAGGGCGGCCCGCCGCAGAAGGGGCATTGGCCCCGCCGGTGGATGCGATCCGGCGGCTTGCCGACGTGCCGGAGGGTCTCGGCGTACGGCCGCAGGATCGCCCGGGACAGGTAGTCCTCGGAGGCGGGCCGGTCTCCCGCCCAGGCCACGAGCAGCCGCGTTCGCGCGGTCGCCGGGAGATCCTGCTGGCGAGCCCGTGCCTGCCCCGCGAGATCTTCGGGGCCCTCCTCCGCGGCGTACCGCAGAACCGAGCCGATGCGGCCGAGCAAGCGGTCGAGGTCCGCCTCGAGGCTCCCCGAGAGCGGCTCGTCCCCGTGCGCCTGCTCGAGATCCTGTGCCAGGCGTCCCTGGACGCGGTAGAGGCCCGCGGCAAACCGGAGGGGATCCTGTGCCGCCGCGGCGCCGCGCGCGAGCAGGTCGGCCCGCGCGGCCCGGCGTTCGAATTCGGAGACGTTTTTCGAGGTCTTAGCCGCGGCGGGGTTTTTCACCCGTCACCTCGCGGTACCAGCGAGGGTGGTGGAGGCGCGCCCATGGGCGCGTGACCGTGCCGCGCGTCATCGATCCGAAGGTCCCGGGCTCGGCGGCGGTGCCGAGGTAGATGTGGAACACGATCATCACTCCGAAGAGGATGAACGTGAAGTCGTGGATCAGGTATGCGAAGGCCATGAGCGGGCGCGGAATGAGCTGCG
Organism: Thermoanaerobaculia bacterium; assembly: GCA_035569175.1. Lineage (GTDB taxonomy): Bacteria > Acidobacteriota > Thermoanaerobaculia > UBA5066 > Gp7-AA6 > DAHUXD01. Next base: position 8,988 of record DATMNJ010000123.1, read on the forward strand.
GGAACCACATCATCAGCCCGGACAGCAGCAGTCCGATGGCGCCGAGCCCCGCGGCCCAGAAGAGCAGTTTCTGCCCGCCGTTGTACTTGCCGACGTCCTCGTCCTCGGTCTCGTAGCGAAGGTACTGGAAGAGCTTCGGGCCGAGCCAGCCCCTTTCGTTCGGCTCCATGTGCATGTCGGAGACCCATTGGAAGAACATGGCTCCGGATGCGAGGAAGAAGGCCAGGCCCGCCCACGGGTGCACGACGCGGCAAACCGAAAGACCGCCGAAGAGGTGGGCCATCCAGCCGAAGAGAGGCGTCCAGATCGGCATTCCGGTGAAGACACACAGAAAGAAGAACGCCGCCACGGCCCAGTGGATCAGGCGAGACCTCCGGTCGTGGCGCACGATCTCGTCGCCGACGACGATGTTCTCGCGGGTCTGGCCCGCGAGAACGGCCGGGTCCACCGGTCGGTGAGGAGTGACGGCGCTCATCGATGAAGCCCCCTCTCTGGCATCCTGCTAGGCGTCGGGGAGATTCCGGTCCTGCGAGTCGGTCCCGCGGACCTCCTTGCGTCCGAACTTGGTGTAGTGCGAGAAGGCGCCGACCACCGCACCGAAGAGGGCGACGACGCCGATTGGCCGCAGGACGCTCTTCCAGAGCTTGACGAGCAGCGGAACGTGGGGATCGGCCGGAAGGCCGTACCACTCCGGATGGTCGCCGTGCCCGAGGACCGTGACGACCGACGTGCCGCCCACGCCCTGCGGGTCGTAGAGAACGGCATTGGCGAACCCGGTCTGCTTGAGCTGCGCGACGCGCGTGTGCCCGAGCTCGACCATGTCCTCCTTCGTCCCGAAGTGGAGGCACCCGGTCGGGCAGGACTTGACGCACGCGGGCTCGAGGCCGACCGTGACGCGGTCGACGCAGAGCGTGCACTTGGCCATCTTCCCGGTCGTCTGCGAGAAGCGCGGCACGTCGAACGGACATCCGGTCTCGCAGTACTTGCAGCCGATGCACTGGTCCGGGTTCACGTCGACGATGCCGTTGTCGTACTGGACGATCGCGCCGGGCGCCGGACAGGCTGCGAGGCACCCCGGCTCGTCGCAGTGCATGCACTGGTCCTTGCGCATCAGCCAGACGATCCCGCCGTCGAAGTCCCGCTCGTTGAAACGGATCAGGTTCCAGTATTCCGGGTTGAGCGTGGGCAGCGTCTGGTAGGTGCCGACCTGCTGCGTCGCGACGGGCTTCAGGTCGTTCCACTCCTGGCAGGCGACCTCGCAGGCCTTGCAGCCGATGCAGGTGGTCGTGTCGATGTACTTGGAGACGGTCGGGACGCTCCGCATGCCGGAGAGGCTTCCCCACACCGAAGCGGAGGAGCGGCGGATGTCTAAGCCGTGGGCCATCGCACCCCCCTCAGGCCTTCTCGACCTTGACGAGAAACGACTTGAACTCGGGCGTCCAGGTGTTGGGGTCCATCGCCGTCGGCGTCAGGAAGTTCGCCAGAGGGCCGGTGTGGCCGGTGTCGCCCGCGGCGTAACCCCAGTGCAGGGGAAACCCGATCTGCCACATCGGCTTGCCGTCGATCTTGAGGGGATACAGCCGCTTGGTGACCATCGCGACGCCCTCGATCGAGCCGCGCGCGGAGGTGACCCGGACCCGCGAGCCGTTGGCGATGCCCTTCTCTCCCGCCAGGGCCTCGGGAATCTCGACGAAGAAGGCGGGCTGGAGCTGGTTCAGGACCTGCGTGTGCTTGGTCCAGTAGTGGTAGTGCTCGGTCAGGCGGTACGTCGTGCAGACGACCGGGAAATCGGCGCGCGACCCGTAGACGTCCAGGTCGGTCGAGAACCGCTTCGTGACCGGGCTCGAGGTCACCTTCGGGTGGAGGAGGTTGTCGATGGGCGCCTCGATCGGCTCGTAGTGCTCCGGGAACGGTCCGTCGTTCAACGACGGCGCGAAGAGCCGGCCGACGCCCTCGGCGTTCATGATGAAGGCCCCGAACTCGCCCGGAGGAGAGTCCGGCTTGATGTCCGGGACGTCCCCGACCCACTTCTCGCCGTTCCAGACGATACCCGGCCGCTTCGGGTCCCAGGCCTTGCCCTGCGCGTCGGCCGAGGCCCGGTTGTAGAGGATGCGGCGGTTGGCCGGCCACGAGAAGGTCCAGTTGTGGTACATCCCGAGGCCCGTCGGGTCCGCCGTCGAGCGGCGCTGCGCGTTGTTGCCGGCCTCCGTGAAGACGCCGGAGTGGACCCAGTTGCCGCACATCGTCGAACCGTCGTCCTGCAACTGTGCGAAGCCGTCGAGCTGCTGGCCGGCCGTCTTCAGGACCTTGGTCTTGTCCTTCGGGTCCGGGATGTCCGCGAGGGCCTTTCCGTTCATCTCCTTCAAGACCTCGCCCAGGTCCGGCGCCGCCGGGTTCGTGTAGCCCCAGGAGACGTTCAGCACCTGCTCGGGCAGGGCGCCGCCTTCCTTCTTGTAGAGGTCGCGGACGGCGAGGAAGATGCGCGCGATGATCTCCTGGTCGGACCTGCACGTGGACGGAGGATCGAGGGCCTTCCACTTCCACTGGAGCCAGCGCGCCGAATTCGTGAACGTCCCATCCTTCTCGGCGAAGCCCGATGCGGGCAGCTGGTAGACCTCGGTCTGGATCTTCGAGGGCTCCGGTCCGCCGTATTCCTTCGGCGCCTTCCAGAACGTGGCCGTCTCGATGTCGTAGATCTCTCCGACGACGAGCCACTTGAGCTTCGAGAGCGCCGAGATCATCTTCTTGACGTTCGGCCCGATGCCCACCGGGTTCATGCCGAAGGTGATGAGGCCTTCCGGCCCCGGCTCCTTGCCGCCCACGCGTGTCGAGGAGCCGCGGTACATCTCGTCGAAGATGTACATCCAGGAGTAGTTGCCGTCGGCCTTGGGGAGCCACTCGTAGCCGAAGTCGTTGTCCTTCGTCGCGGCCTTGCCGTAGACCGCCTTCAACAGCGACACCATGAACTTCGGGTAGTTGGACCAGTAGTTCATCGAGGCCCAGGCCACCTTGTTGAGCGTCGTCGGCGTCGCGGATTCGAGGTAGTCCTTGAGCGTCTGCTGCGGGCCGGCCGGCGTCTTGAGGTACCCGGGCAGGATGTCGAAGGTGCCCGCTGTGTCGGTGGCGCCCTGGATGTTGGAGTGGCCGCGGAACGCGTTGACGCCGCCGCCCGGCCGCCCCACGTTGCCGAGGAGCAGCTGGAGCATCGCCGCGGCCCGGATCATCTGGACGCCCGTCGAGTGTTGCGTCCAGCCGAGAGCGTACGTGATGGTCCCGACCCTTTCGGGCGTGTAGGTCGACGTCACCGTCTCGCAGACCTTGAGGAAGGTTTCCTTCGGTGTGCCGCAGATCCTCTCGACCATCTCCGGCGTGTAGCGGGAGACGTGGGCCTTCAGCAACTGGAAGACGCAGCGGGGATTTTCCATCGTGGGGTCGACGGCGTAGGCCTTGGTCTTCGGATCGGCCTCATAGCCCCAGGTGGCTTTGTCGTAGGCCGTCGTGGGGGCGTCGAAGCCCGAGAACAGGCCCTCGTCGAACCCGTACTTCTCGCCGATGATGTAGGTGGCGTTGGTGAAGAGCTTGACGTACTCCTCGTGGTACCGCTTGGTCTCGAGCGCGTACCGGATGATCCCGAGGAGGTACGTGATGTCCGTGCCCGCGCGGATCGGCGAGTACTGGTCGGCGACGGAGGCCGTCCGCGTGAACCGCGGATCCACGACGGCGAGCTTCGCGCCGCGCGTCTTCTTGGCCTCGATGAACCACTTGAACCCGCAGGGGTGGTTTTCCGCCGGATTGCCGCCCATGGCGAGGATGACGTCGGCATTCTTGATGTCGACCCATCCGTTGGTCATTGCCCCGCGCCCGAACGTGGCGGCCAAACTGGCCACCGTGGGGCCGTGTCAAACCCGGGCCTGGCTGTCCCGGTACGGCACCCCCAGGGCCGTGATGACCTTCCACTGGAGGAAGTTGAATTCGTTGGTGTCGGTGCAGCCGCCGATCATGGCCATGCCGGGATTGCGGTTGACGACCTGGCCCTTGGCGTTCTTCGCGACGAAGCAGCGGTCCCGCGTGTCCTTGATGTGCCGCGCGATGCCGGCGATCGCGTCGTCCCAGGAGATGTCCTCCCAGTGGTCCGAGCCCGGGCGGCGGACCTTCGGCGTCAGGAGCCGGTTCGGGTTGTTGATGTCGTCGCGCAGCGTCGCGCCCTTGGGGCAAAGCGTGCCCCGGTTGATGGGGTGATCGGGATCCCCCTCGACGTGCACCACGGCCGCCGTCGCGTTCTTCGCCTTGTCGCCGAGGGTGTGAATGATCACGCCGCAGGAGACTGCGCAGTACGGGCAGGTGCTGCGCGTCTCGGTCGTTCGGGAGATCTTGAACTCGCGCATCTCGGCCTGGGCCTTCGAGACGTCGAATCCGAGGGCGATCGTCGTGCCGATCCCGGTGGCCTTCAGGAATCCACGACGCGTGACTTCCATGAGCACCTCCCCGGACGCTGTTTGCGCCGAAAAGAGGACGACCCCGAGTCGAATTCAAATCCCGAAGCGGGTGGTTGTCAAGAAAGTTTGCGCGCGCCGGGGCGACCGGAGAAAAAAAGAGGCGCCGGATGTGCCGTCCAGCGGGCACATCCCGGCGCCGGGAATCGTGCGCCTTGCGGTCGTCCAGCGGACCGCGTCGGCGCGGAGGACCTGTTCTAGAACTGAGCGTTTTCGGTCGAGTCGGCGAGCGCCGCCGTCGAGGCCTGGCCGGCGGCGATGACGTTGGCGACGTCGTCGAAGTAGCCAGTCCCGACCTCGCGCTGGTGCCGGGTGGCCGTGAAGCCATGCGCCTCGCTCGCGAACTCCGCCTGCTGCAGCCGCGAGTACGCGGTCATGCCTTCTTCGCGGTAGGCCCGAGCGAGCTCGAACATGCCGTGGTTCAACGCATGGAAGCCGGCCAGGGTGACGAACTGGAACTTGTAGCCCATCGCCGCGAGCTCCTTCTGGAAGCTGGCGATCGTGGCGCCGTCGAGCTTCTTCTCCCAGTTGAAGGACGGCGAGCAGTTGTAGGCGAGCAGTTTCCCGGGGAAGCGGGCGTGCATCGCGTCGGCAAAGCGCTTGGCCTCGAAGAGGTTCGGCTCGGATGTCTCGCACCAGATCAGGTCCGCATACGGAGCGTAGGCCAGGCCGCGCGCGATGGCCGCGTCCAGGCCGCCGTTGAAGCGGAAGAAACCCTCGGGCGTGCGTTCGCCGGTCAGGAACGGCCGGTCCCGCTCGTCCACGTCGCTCGTGATGAGCTGTGCGCTGTTGGCGTCGGTGCGCGCGACGATGAGCGTCGGCACGCCCGAAACGTCGGCCGCCAGGCGCGCCGCCGTGAGCGTGCGGATGAAAGCCGAGGTCGGGATGAGGACCTTGCCTCCCATGTGGCCGCACTTCTTCTCGGAGGCGAGCTGATCTTCGAAGTGCACGGCGGCGGCGCCCGCTTCGATCATGCCCTTCATGAGCTCGAAGGCGTTCAACGGGCCGCCGAAGCCAGCCTCGGCGTCGGCGACGATCGGCGCGAACCAATCCACGCCGTTCTTGCCCTCGGCCACGTGGATCTGGTCGGCACGCTGCAGAGCCTGGTTGATCCGCTTGACGACGTGCGGAACGCTCGTCGAAGGATAGAGGCTCTGGTCGGGGTACATCTGTCCAGAGAGGTTGGCGTCCGCCGCCACCTGCCAGCCCGAGAGGTAGATCGCCTTGAGGCCGGCCTTGACCTGCTGGATCGCCTGGTTTCCGGTGAGCGCCCCGAGGGCCGCGACGTAGTCCTCGCTCCGGAGCAGCTGCCAGAGCCGCTCGGCTCCGCGCTCGGCGAGAGTGTGACGGATCGCGACGGATCCGGAGAGCCGAACCACGTCCTCGGCCGAATAGGTGCGCTCGACGCCCGTCCAGCGGGAATCGGTCCTCCAGGTGCGATCGATCTCGGCGGCGTCTCGGGTGGGCATGACGTGTTCTCCTGTCCGCGTTTCAAAATCGCGGTTTACACATCATCGATAAATGTGAGAATGAGTCAACAAGTTATTGATCTATAAGGTGTTAGTCAGTCAACGAGGTCTGGCGTCATCTTGTAAAGTGGTGTAGTCTGTAAAGCATGGCGGCTTCGACCTCCAAGTTCGGCCCGAAAATTCGGATGCTCCGCAGGCGCCACGGGTTACGACAGGTGGACCTGGCCGAGAAGCTGGCCGTTTCGGCCTCCTACCTGAACCTGATCGAGCACGACCAGAGGCCTCTCACGGCCGCGCTGCTGCTGAAACTGGCCGAGCTCTACCCGGCCGACCTGAAGAGCTTCGGCTCGGACGGCGAGGCCCGGCTCGTCTCGGATCTCCACGAGGTCTTCGGCGACGCGCTCTTCGAGGCGCACGACGTCACGACGACCGACGTGCGCGAGACGGCATCCAACGAGACCGTCTCCCGCGCGATCGTCAAGCTGTACCACGCCTACCGAGACGCCCTCGAGTCCATGCAGGGCATGGCCTCGCGCGTCACCGATGGCGGCGACCTCGTCGGGCTCGACCCCGCGCGCCTGCCCTCCGAGGAGATCTCGGACGTGCTGCAGGAAAACCGGAACTACTTCCCGGCCCTCGAGGAGGCGGCCGACCGGCTTTCCGCGCAAGCCGGGCTCGAGCGCCCCGACATCTACCCGGGCCTGGTTCGGCATCTCGAGGGCCTCGGGATCAGCCTGACGATCGACGGCCACACAGGCGAGAAGTCCCCGATGCGCCGTTACGACCCCGAGCGGCGCCGGCTGCACATCTCGGAGACCCTGCCGCCGCACGCGCGCAATTTCCAGATCGCCCACCAGATCGGGTTGCTGGAGGCAGGCGCGGCGTTCGAGGGCATCATGGCGAAGTCGCGCCTCACGACGCCCGATTCCGTGGCGCTGTGCCGCGTGGCCCTCGCGAACTACTTCGCGTCCGCGGTGCTGATGCCCTACGGGCCGTTTCTCGAGTCGGCGAAGTCCCTGCGCTACGATATCGAGCTGCTCGAGCGGCGCTTCGGCGCGAGCTTCGAGCAGGTCTGTCACCGCCTGACCACGATGCGCAAGCCCGGGCAGGAGGGCGTGCCATTCCACTTCATCCGCGTCGACATCGCCGGCAACATCTCCAAGCGCTTCTCGGCCTCGGGGATCCGCTTCGCGCGCTTTTCCGGCCTCTGCCCGCGGTGGAACGTGCACAGCGCCTTCATGACGCCCGGGATCATCCGCACCCAGATCTCACGGATGCCCGACGGCACGACCTACATGTGCGTCGCCCGCACGGTCCGCCAGACCCTCGGCGGCTTCGGCGCCGCGCATCCCCTGCTGGCGATCTCGCTCGGCTGCGAGGTCGGCTACACGAAGCATCTGGTGTACGGCGACAGCCTGGACGTGAACAACGCGAGTGCCGCCGTGCCGATCGGCATCACCTGCCGCCTCTGCGAACGGACCGATTGCGAACAGCGCGCGTTTCCCGCGATTCACCGACGGCTGGGCATCGATGAGAACGTCCGGGGCGCGTCCTTCTACCGCTCCACGGAGCCCGCCGGCCGCCCGTGACCGATCCGACGCTCCATGCGATCGGGACGGCCCGCTTGGTCGTCGCCGCATCGGACCTCGCCAGCGCGTTCCGCCTCGGGCCCGAGGATGCGTTTCCGCCCGTCTTCGCGACGGCTCGCATGGTCGCCCTCATGGAACTGGCCGCGGCGCGGATCCTGGCGCCGGTGCTGGGACCGGGGGAGTTCTCCGTCGGCGTGACGGTCGACGTCTCGCACACCGCGGCCACCCCGGAGGGCGCCGAGGTCGTTGCGACCGCGCGCTTTCTCGGGCGGCAAGACCGCCTCTTCGCCTTCGAGGTGGTGGCGCAGGACGCGGGCGGCGAGATCGGCCGCGGCACGCACAGGAGGGCCGTCGTGTCGGGGGATCGGCTCCTTCGCGGCGCGGTGCGCCGCAACACGGCGCGCTGACCGTCCTCCCCGGCCGGGGAGTTGCCGTCGCCGCGCGCCGGACCTCCGGGAGTAGGATCCAGGGACCGCCATGCAGCTCATCAACCCGATCGTGCGCCGCTGGCTCGACGAAGGCTTGTCCGATCCCGACGCGTTCTGGGCTCGGGCCGCCCGCGTGCTGCCGTGGTTCCGGCAATGGGACGCGACGTTCGCGTGGGAACCCCCGACCTTCCGCTGGTTCGTCGGTGGACGGACCAATCTCTGCTGGAACGCCCTCGACCATCACCTCGCGGCCGGGCGCGGCGGGCATGCGGCGCTCGTCGGCTTGAACGAGCGGGGAGAGCGGCGCGTCTTCACGTATGCGCAGCTGCACTCCGAGGTCGAGAGGGCGGCGGCGGCGCTGCGCGGAATGGGCGTCGGCCGGGGAGACCGCGTCACGATCTACATGCCGACCTGCCCCGAGGCCATCATCCTCATGCTCGCCTGCGTGCGCATCGGCGCGGTCCACGTCGTCGTCTTCGCCGGCTTCGGGTCGGGCGCCCTCGGAGAGCGGATCCGCGCGAGCGGCTCGCGGCTGGTGGTCACCGCGGACCTCACCTACCGCAAGGGCAAGGACGTCGGGCTCAAGGGCATCGTCGACACCGCCCTTGCCGCCGGCGGCCAGGCCGTCGAGCGGGTCGTCGTCTGGCGCCGGGGCACGGCGGCGCCCGCGATGGTTCCCGGCCGCGACGTGACGTGGGAGGAGTTTCTCGAGGGCGGGCGCGGGCGCAGCGGCGCACACGTCGAGATGGAGTCCAACGAGCCCGCCTTCATCCTCGCGACCTCGGGCACGACGGCAAAGCCGAAGCTGGCCGTTCACGCCCACGGCGGCTACGCGGTGCACGTCGCGAGCATGGCGCGCTGGTGCTTCGGCCTTCGCCCGGAAGACGTCTGGTGGTCCACGTCCGACATCGGCTGGATCGTCGGGCACAGTTACATCGTCTATGCGCCGCTGCTGACCGGCTGCACGACGCTCGCCTACGAGGGCGCGATCGACCATCCGGACCCGGCGACGCCGTGGAAGCTCGCCGAGGAGTTCGGGGTGACCGGGATTTTCACGTCGCCCACGGCCGTCCGCCTGCTGATGCGCTACGGCGAGGCCCACGCCCACCGCCACGACCTCTCGTCGCTCGAGCGCGTCGCCTGCGCCGGAGAGGTCCTGAACGCCCCGGCCTGGGAGTGGCTGCAGCAGAAAGCCTTCCGTGGCCGCGTGCCCGTCATCGACAACATGTGGCAGACCGAGACGTCGGGACCGGTCTTCGGGAACCCGTATGGGATCGCGATGCTGCCCATCAAGCCCGGTTCGGCGGCGGTGCCGCTTCCTGGCATCGACGCCGCCGTCGTCGCGACCGACGGAACGCCGTGCGGCGCCGGCGAGAAGGGGATCATGGTGATCCGGCGCCCCTTCCCGGGTCTGACGGCGACGCTTTGGGGCGAGAAAGAACGCTACGGCCGCGATTACTGGGAAAAGATCCCGGGCGTCTATTACACGGGCGATTCCGCCCACGTCGACGAGGATGGCTACGTCTGGTTCGCGGGGCGCGCCGACGAGATCATCAAGATCGCCGGCCACCGCCTCGGCACCATCGAGATCGAAACCGCCTGCCTTCAGCACGTGGCCGTCGCGGAGGCCGGCGTGACGGGCCGCCCGGACGAGCTGCGGGGCGAGGTGATCGCGGCCTTCGTCGTGCTCAAGCAGGGGCACGCCGCCTCCGAGGCCCTGCGGAGGGATCTCCTCGACACGGTCCGGCGCGTGCTCGGTCCCGTTGCCGTGATCGGTGATCTGAACTTCGTCAACTCCCTCCCGAAGACCCGCAGCGGAAAGATCATGCGCCGCGTCCTGAGAGCGGTGACGCTCGGTCTGGAGCCCGGCGACATCACGACGATCGAGGACGAGGGTTCGGTCGAGGAAGCCCGGGAGGCCTGGCAGGCGATGCGCTCGCAGATGCGCGCGCCGGTGCTTCCGTGACGGGAGCGGGTCCGGATCCGGCGACTACTTGACCGAGCCGAACGTGAACCCGGCGATGAAGCGGTCGAGGAACAGGTTGTAGAGGAACGCGATCGGCAGCGTCGCGATCAGGCAGGCCGCCATCAGCGAGCCCCAGTAGTAGACGTCGCCGCGGACGAGGTAGATCGGCACGCCGACGCCGACGGTCTGGTTCGACGCCGACGAGATGAACGTCAACGCGTAGACGAACTCCTGCGTGACCAGCGTGAACGAGAAGATCACGACGGTCAGGATTCCCGACATCGAGATCGGGACCATCAGCTTCAGGAAGGCCTGGAAGCGCGTCAGCCCGTCGACCATCGCGGCGTCCTCGAGCTCCCGAGGGATCGACTTGAAGAATCCCATGAGCAGCCAGGTCGAAAAGGGGATCGTGAAGCTCGGGTAAACGACGACGATCGACCAGATCGTGTCCTGAAGACCGAGCGTGGCCACGACCCGCGAGAGGGGGATGAAAAGCATGGTCGGGGGCACGAGATAGGTCAGGAAGATGGCGATGCCGAGCCGGCCGCCCCACGGGCCCGTCAGGCGGGCCAGGGCGTATGCGGCCGGGACGGCGAGCAGCAGCGTGATCGCGACGACGCAGACGCCCGCCTCCGTGGTGTTCCAGAGCCAGCGCAGGAAGAGCGTTTCCCGCAGCAGCAGCCGCAGGTGCTCGAGCGTGGGTGGCTGGTGGAAAAGAAACGGGTCGTTCTTCAGGTCGTAGAGATCGCTCGACCTCTTGAAGGCCGTGATCAGCATCCAGTAGAAGGGGAACGCGAGGGCCGTCGAGAAGCCGACGAGGATTCCCCAGCGAACCGCGGCCGCAAACCGGCGCCGGGCGCGGCGCGCCATCAGCCGGCCTCGGCCTGGTGGGCCGTCCGGAGCATCCGCCAGGCGACGAGGACGAGCAGCGGCAGCAGGAAGATGGAGATGGCCGCCCCTTCGGCGAGGTCGCTGCCGAGGATGCCGGTGAAAAACGCCAGCGACGGGAGCACCTGCGTGGTGTCGTACGGGCCGCCGCGGGTCAGGATGTAGATCACCGTCATGTCCGTGAACGTGAAGACGGTTCCGAAGAGCAGGGCGACGTTGATGATCGGCAGCAGCATCGGGAGCGTGACCTGGAACAGCGTCCGGAAGTAGCCGGCGCCGTCGACCGCGCACGCTTCGGGGATGTCCCTGGGGATGGCCGTCCAGCCCGCGAGCAGGATGACCGTGGCGAACGGGAGCACGTGCCAGGTGTGCACGAGGATCACGGAGATCATCGCCAGGGTCGGCTCCCCGAGCCACATGGGCGGAGAGAGCGCGGGCACGAGGTGCAGCCGGATGAGCACCCAGATGATGACGCTGTAGAGCGAGTCCAGGATCCATTTCCACCCGATCGACCCGATCGAGACGGGCCCGACCCAGGGAAGGATCACGAGGAACCGGATGAAGCGCCGGCCCCGGAACGCGTCCTTGAGCACGATGGCCAGGATGTTTCCGAAGACGAGGACGAGGGCCTGGGAGCACAGCGTGAAGACGATCGAGTTGCGCAGGGCGCGCCGGAAGCCCGGGTTCTCCAGAACCGACGAGAAGTTGGCGAGGCCGACGAAGTGGTACCCGGTCGACCCGACCTTGACGTCACCGACGGCATAGACGAACGCCATCAGAAAAGGCACGCCGACCAGGGCGAGCACGTAGAGGATCGCCGGCAGCAGCATCGCCGGCCCGAGCCAGCTCTGGCGACCCAGCGCCCGCTTCAAGTGAGGGCCACGGACCCGCGCCGCGCGCCCGAGGCCCGGTCGAAGAATTTCAGGTTGCGCTCGGACACTTCGAACCGGTGCACCGAGTCCTCGGGGAGCCGCTCGCGATAGCTCGCGGGCAGCCGCGAGACCACCTTGCCGTCGAAGCGGCCGCCCTCGAGCTTGCCGTAGAGGATGCGCTCGGATCCCAGGTATTCCTCGTGGCCGAGCCGGAACGAGAGCGGCACGCCCGGGCCCGAAGCGGCGGCGAACCCCGAAGGCAGGAGGTGCTCCGGCCGGAATCCGATGGTCACGTCTCCGCTGTCGACGAGGTTCATCGGCGGCGAGCCGAGGAAGGTGGCGACGAAGGTGTCGGCCGGATCGTCGTAGACCTCGCGCGGCGAGCCCACCTGGCGCACCAGGCCCTTGTCGAGCACCACGATGCGGTCGCCCATCGCCATCGCCTCGACCTGGTCGTGGGTGACGTAGATGGTGGTCGTGCCGATGCGCTTGTGGAACTGGGTGAGCTCCTCGCGGGCCGACGCCCGCAGCTTGGCGTCGAGGTTCGACAGCGGCTCGTCGAGCAGGAAGACGCTCGGCTCGCGCACGATGGCGCGCGCCAGGGCCACGCGCTGGCGCTCGCCGCCCGACAGCTCGCGCGGCTTGCGCTCGAGCAGCTCGCCGATCCC
>DATMNJ010000124.1:0-5625 GCA_035569175.1 Thermoanaerobaculia bacterium
CGACCGAGCCGCCGGCGAACTCCTCGATCCAGAGTCCGTTGCCGAGGCGCCGCAGCATCTCTTCCGTGTCCGCCGAGCCCGCCGCCACGACCACGTTCGCGCCGCGCGGCAACGGCGCGTCCGACGGCCCGGCGCGCCGCCCGTGGCCGGTCGAGCCGGAGGCCGGGGCGTGCGCGCGGTCGGTCAAGCGGGAGCCGAGCAGGCCCGAGGCGAGCAGCCGCACGGGGCGGGGGGCGGTGCCCTCGTCGTCGTTCTCGTAGCCGCCGAAGAGGTCGAGCCGGCGCGGGTCGTCCGCGACGTCGAGATCGGACACGGTCACGCGGGCGTCCGGCAGGGCGCGCAGCGGCGACGCCTCCGCGTCGGCCTCGAGCGGGTGCCCGAGCACCTCGTGAAAGAAGACGGCGGCCGAACCGCCGGCCAGGATCACGTCCGCGTCCCCGGTCGGCGCCGGAACCGGCCGATCGCGCGGCGCGGCGGCGGCGGACAGAAGCGCCTTGAGCTCGTCGGCGGCGCTCTCGGAGGCGGGGGCATGGAACGCGAACGCCCGCTCCTCGTCCCCGGCCCGGGAGGCGGCAGTGAAGCGCCCCTCGAGCGACAGGAGGCGCCGCGTGGCGAGGGAGGAGCGGCGCCCGTCGGCGACCACGCGGCGTTCGGTCTCGCGGATCCGAAACGTGAAGGCGTGGCGCGGCGCGTGGCGTCGGAGGATCGCGCCGAGGCGGCGCGACCAACGCTCGCCGTCCGGGAAAGCCTCCGGGTCGAGGACGTCCACGCCTCGGGCCGCCCGGATCGGGAGCGGTTCGCTTCCCGCCTCTGCCCGCAGCGCGCGAACCGCCTCGCGGACGGCCGCGTCGTCGGTGCCCGCCACGAAGACGAACTGCTCGGCACCGGCGGCCCGCCGGCGGGCGGACGTCCCCTCCTCGCGCCGCACGCGGGCCTCGCGGACGGTGCCGTCTCGCCACTCGAGCGCGAGCTCTGTGAGGGTCTCGCCGAAGACCTCGGCGATCTCGCCGCCGCGGCCCGCGAGCGGCTCGAGCCAGCGATGGATGGCGGCTTCGTCCCAGTTCACTCGGGGTGCAGTGTATTAACATCGGGCGGGGGAAACATGAGTCTCTCGGATACCCGGAAGGATTTCATCGCCGGAAAGACGGCCCGCGGCCTCTCGACGCGCAAGCTTTTCGTCGAGAAGGCGCCGGACGCGCTGCGTTCCGCGGTCTTCACCGCCCTCTCGGGCGAGGCGGAGAAGGAGCGCACGCTCGACGACGAGGCGCGCCGGATGATGGAGGCCGCGCGCCAGGAGATCGCCGCCGGTCGCGTCGACGGCCACGAGCTCTTCCGCCGTATCCGCCGCAAGCTGGCCGAGCAACGAGGGATCGTGTTGTGAGCCGTCCGCCGAGAGCGAATGGCTGATCGCGTCCTGGCATGACCCTCGAGAAACGCATCGCCGACCTCGAGGCCCTGCGCGAGAGCCGGCTCGAGGGCGGCGGGGCCGAGCGGATCGAGCGTCAGCACGCCGAGGGCAAGCTGACCGCCCACGAGCGCGTCACGCTTCTCCTCGATCCGGGCTCCTTCCTGGAGCTCGACCCGTTCGTCGTGCACCGCTGCCGCGACTTCGGGATGGAAAAGACGTCCATTCCCGGCGACGGGGTCGTATGCGGCGCGGGGACGATCGACGGCCGGCCGGTCTACGTATTCGCGCAGGACTTCACCGTCTTCGGCGGCTCGCTCTCCGAGTCCAACGCCGACAAGATCTGCAAGGTGATGGATCTCGCGGTGCAGAACGGGGCGCCGATCATCGGCCTGAACGATTCGGGCGGCGCGCGGATCCAGGAAGGTGTCGTGTCCCTGGCGGGGTATTCCAAGGTCTTCCTGCGCAACACCCGTGCCTCGGGAGTCGTGCCGCAGATCTCGGCGATCCTCGGGCCGTGCGCCGGCGGCGCGGTCTATTCGCCGGCCATCACCGATTTCGTCTTCATGACGGAAAAGACGTCGTACCTCTTCGTGACGGGCCCGGACGTCATCCGCACCGTCACGCACGAGGAAGTCACCAAGGAGGAGCTCGGGGGCTCGCGGACCCACTCGAGCGTCTCGGGAGTGGCCCACTTCGTGCGCCGCAACGATGAAGCCGTTCTCGCCGGCATCCGGGAGCTGCTCTCCTACCTGCCCGGCAACAACCTCGACGACCCGCCGCGCCGCGAGCCGCGGGACGCCCCGGCCGGCGGGACGGACCTGAACTCCTTCATCCCCGAGGAGCCCAACCGTCCGTACGACATGGGCGAGCTCGTCCGCCGGGTCGCCGACGGCGGCGAGTTCCTCGAGGTGCACGGCGCCTTCGCCCCCAACATCCTCGTCGGCTTCGTCCGTCTCGGCGGCCGGTCGGTCGGCGTCGTGGCGAACCAGCCGATGTACCTGGCGGGGGTTCTCGACATCGACGCCTCGGTCAAGGGCGCGCGGTTCGTCCGATTCTGCGACGCGTTCGGCATCCCGCTCCTCGTGTTCGAGGACGTGCCGGGATTTCTGCCCGGCACGCGCCAGGAGTACGGCGGGATCATCCGGCACGGCGCCAAGCTCCTCTATGCGTTCGCCGAGGCCACGGTGCCGAAGGTTTCGGTCATCACGCGCAAGGCCTACGGCGGGGCCTACTGCGTGATGCTCTCCAAGGACCTCGGGACCGACTTCAACTTCGCGTTTCCGACGGCCGAGATCGCGGTGATGGGGCCGGAAGGGGCGGTCAACATCCTCTATCGCCGCGAGCTGCCCCCGGATGCTCCGCCCGAAGCCCGGGCCGCCAAGGTCGCCGAGTACACCGCGAACTTCGCCACTCCCTACATCGCGGCCCGCCGCGGCTACGTGGACGACATCATCGAGCCCACCGAGACCCGGTCGCGCCTGATCGCGGCCTTCCAGCTGCTCGAGGGCAAGCGGGCCGTGATGCCGAAGAAAAAACACGGGAACATCCCGCTCTAGCTTGACCGCCAGGCCGTCGAAGAAGCGTCTTCTCGTCGCCAACCGCGGCGAAATCGCGCTGCGCATCTTTCGCGCGTGCCGCGATCTCGGGATCGAGACGGTGGCGGTCTTCTCGGACGCCGACCGCGCCGCGCCCCACGTGGCCGCGGCGGACCACGCCGTGCGGCTCGGGCCGGCCCCGGCCCGCGAGAGCTATCTCTCGGTGCCGGCCCTGCTCGCCGCGGCGAGCAAGACCGGAGCGTCGCTCGTGCATCCGGGATACGGCTTTCTCGCCGAGAGCGCGGCGTTCGCCCGGGCCTGCGCCGCGGCGGGCCTGACCTTCGTCGGCCCGTCGCCGGAGGCGATCGAGGCAATGGGTTCGAAGACCGGCAGCCGGCGGCTGATGGAAGAGGCCGGCGTGCCGGTGGTCCCGGGAACGGCCGGGCCGGCGCGCGGCGCGGCCGAGCTGGAAGAGTTCGGGCGGCGGGCCGGTTACCCGATCCTGCTGAAGGCGTCGGGCGGCGGCGGCGGCAAGGGAATGCGCCGGGTGGACGCTCCGGCAGGGGTCGCGGCCGCCTTCGCGCGCGTTGCGTCCGAGGCCGAGGCCTCGTTCGGCGACGGTGCCGTCTACGCGGAAAAGCTGGTCGAACGCCCGCGCCACATCGAGGTCCAGGTCGTCGGCGACGGGCGCGGCAGCCTGGTCGCGGTCGGCGAGCGCGAGTGCAGCATCCAGCGCCGCCATCAGAAGGTCGTCGAAGAGTGCCCGTCCCCCGCGATGGACGATGCCCTGCGCGCGAGGCTCTTCGGGGCGGCCCTCACGGCCGCGCGCGCGGTCGGCTACACGTCCTGCGGAACCGTCGAGTTCCTGCTCGGGCCCGACCGGTCCTTCTACTTTCTCGAGATGAACACGCGGCTCCAGGTCGAGCACCCCGTCACGGAGGAAGTCTGGGGCGTGGACCTGGCCGCCGCGATGATTCGGATCGCCCTCGGCGAACCGCTGCCGTTTTCGGCGAGGGACCTCGCGCCCCGAGGGCATGCCATCGAGTGCCGCGTTTACGCCGAAGACCCCCGCCGCGGTTTCGCGCCGTCGCCGGGCGTCGTCACCGCGCTGCGCCTGCCGCAGGGACCGGGCGTGCGCAACGACGTGGGCATCGAGGCCGGGTCCGTGGTCCCGATCGACTACGACCCGATGCTCGGCAAGCTCGTGGTCCACGGTCCCGACCGCCCGACCGCGATCGCGCGCCTGGCGCGGGCGCTCGCAGACTACGAGATCGTCGGCGTCGAGACGACCCTTCCGCTCTTTCGCGTCCTCGCCGCGGACCCCGAGTTCGCGAGCGCGAGCTTCGACGTCCAGTGGCTCGACCGGCGCATGGCCGCCGGGCTGCTCTCTCACGGAACGGTCCCGGCCGACGAGGTCCTTCTCGCCGCGGCCGGCCTGGCGGGAGCGGATCCTTCGCGCCCGGCGTCGGGGCGCCCGGAAGCCCCCTCTCTCTGGCAGGCCTCGGCGCGCCGCGAGGCGCTGCGAGGGTCGGGGACCTGATGCGGCACCTGACGTTCATCCACCGCGGCGAGGCCGGCCCCGAAGAGATCGTGATCACCCTCGACGGGTCACGGTGCGGCTTCATGCTCGGGGGCAGGCTCGAAGAGGCCGAGGCGACGCGTCTGCCGGACGGGCGCCTGTCGCTCCTCTTCGACGACGGCCGCCAGATCTGCGGGCGGGTGTCGCCCCGGGCCGGCGGAGAGGTCGAGATCTCGACGCCGGCGGGCGTCCGGCGAATCGCCCTGGCCGAGCCTCTTCGCGACCGCCTGGCCCATGCGGCCGGGGACGGGGCGTCTGGAAGCGAGGACGAAGAGGTGCGCGCCCTCATGCCGGGCCGGGTCGTCGAGGTCCTCGTTTTGCCCGGCGTCGAGATTGCGCCGGGCGGGCTCCTGCTCGTCCTCGAGGCGATGAAGATGCAGAACGAGATCCGCTCGGTCCGGGGCGGTCGCGTCCTCCGGGTCGAGGTCGAGAAGGGAAAGCCCGTCGATGGCGGAGCTCTCCTCGTCGTTCTGCAGGCGATCAGCGCGCCAGATTCGGGATCCGGCCTTCGGTCGGAGCATCCGGTCCCACCTTAGTGACTGACCGGTCAGTTATCCAAAAAACCGTATGCGGATCCATCCGTCCGGTATTTCACCTAAGTGTCCGCGGCGTCTGATTTCTCTTTTCTTACGGCCTGCCAGTTAGTTACAGTTCCGGGAATTATTGGAAAACCATGGCAGTGAGATTGCTTTGATTCGAGTTGCTTTGAAGTTTTTGCCACGAACGAGTTTTAACAAGGAGGAAGGAATGAAGTCTGTGTACCGATTCAGTCTGGCTCTGGCGGTATGCCTTCTTCTCGTTGCTCCTGTCGCTGTGCTCGCGCAGACGACCGGAACCATCGAGGGGCAAGTCACCGATCAGAGCGGCGCCGCTCTGCCAGGCGTGACCGTGGAGCTCGCGGGCGCGCACTTGCAGGGAGCCAAAACAGGAGTGACGGCGGCCGACGGTCGCTATCGCTTCCTGAACCTGACCCCCGGCGACTACACCGTGACGGCCACGCTCGCCGGCTTCGGAAAGGTGCAGAAGAAGGCGACCGTCACCCTCGACGCGACGGCGACCGCCAACCTTCAGCTTGCGCTCTCGACGACCGCCGAAGTGACGGT